>JANRLT010000070.1 GCA_033762255.1 Pirellulales bacterium
ACGTCACTCCGCAAGAGGTCCGCCGGGTCCAAGATCTTATCAACCACAGACCCCGCGAATGCCTGGGCTTCCAAACCGCCCACGAAGTTTTTTACGCTAGCTCCTAAACCCGCGTTGCGTTTGAGTTTGATGTCCGCCAGTTGGCGTGCAGTCTTAAGTACTTTATTCCAACGATCTCCTACAAATGAGTAATGTCGCCAACCCGTAGAATGATACCGGAAGTCACCATCCCAAACGACACAGGCCCAATCGAGTTCGAGGCCTTGAACATGAAATTCCGTTGCAGCGTCTTCAAGATAATATGAGGATCGAACATCATCTTTGTTGTCAAGGAACCAATGTACAGGATCAACTGGAGACTTGATGTCAATTGCATAAGGTTTTAAGCGATGAGCCTGCGATGAAACGACAATGCCATAGCGTTCGGAACCTCGAGCTTGTGTTTTAATCCATTCTTTCGCTTTTATTAAGGACCGTGTGATCACAATCGGATATTGATGCTCGATACTTTGCAGCACGCTGCGAGCCTCTTCTTCGTTCTGATCAAGAATGAGTTTGACGAGGCTGGACAATTTTTCAGCACGAAATGACCTTAACGATACGGCCAGATGCAGATCATCGTTAAAGTGTACACCGTCGCGCTCAGCAAATAACTCAATAGCCTTATTAGCTGCATATTCAGTCTCGTGAAGGTCTGAGGAAATGTGCACATCCCAATGAGGAAAAGAGGTCGCGAGAGTTTTCAGCCATTCGCTTATACCTGCTTCACCTGTATTTATCTCCTGTCCACCTCCGACCAAGCAAACAATGACCGCCCAGTCTTGATGTCGATCCAGACACGAAATCAGAAATTCCGGCTCGGACTTATTGAAATCGGCAATTCCTTTTTTTTGACGCATGAACTTTGAGGTTTGCTCAACGTCCCATGCACGCTGAGCTTCATCAAAAATCGCGACATGCTCGATGGGTGGCTGACTTGCATCAATCAAGCCTTCGTCACGGAAGTTGTGTACGTTCTGAATAAAGAGTTTAACTTCGCTTCTAGCAGCTCCCTTTGTAATTTTTCGCCCAGCTAATACTTCTCTTTCAATTTTGTCACGAGCGAGGGCTTCCCTTAATACTGCAACGAGCGGGGCATTACCGGAAAGAAATACACTGTAAAGATCGCTCTTGTTGTCTATGTGTTGTGTAGCGACATTTAATCCGACTAGCGTTTTGCCGGCACCAGGCACTCCTGTCACAAAACCAATTGACTTTCTCGATTGCTCTTTGGATTGGCGAATAATCTCCGCGATTGCATTAGAGGTGCGGTCTAAATTGATTGCAGTAGCGTCATTACGAGAAATGTCAGCAACACTATGCCCTCTGTAGAGTGACTGTGCTGCCTCAATGATCGTTGGAGTTGGACAATAGCGCCCCGTTTCCCATGTCTGCAAATTAATCGGATGAGATTCGTCCAATTCAAGTACTAATTCGATTACTTTACCGATGTTGTCTAT
Organism: Pirellulales bacterium; assembly: GCA_033762255.1. NCBI lineage: Bacteria > Pseudomonadati > Planctomycetota > Planctomycetia > Pirellulales > Pirellulales bacterium. The sequence goes on from JANRLT010000070.1 coordinate 1,500, forward strand.
GGACGCGCAAATAGGAATTAGTAAACCGTCGTCGTGAACCGTTGTCGCAATATTTACTGAGACTGACGATGCACCTGTAGGAACCAAAATCGGGGCAATAGTCAGATGATGGCTTGGCTCATGGAAGTTTTTTAAATCAAGTGCGTAGTCCCAAACTTGTTCGATTGCATTCGTCTTGTACTTCGTTTCATTGACTTTGAATTCAATTACAAAAACAACATGCTTGATTAGGACAACAACATCAATCCGTCGTCCCATTCGCGGTATCGAATACTCAAAATATATCTTTCCACAACTACGAAAAGGTAAGAGGACACTTTTTAGGATTTGTATTTGCTGCAACCATGCATCTCGTTGGAGTGTTTCTACGGCAAAAGAATCATGCTCCACAATAGATCCGAGTATTTGATTCGGATCACAATCCAAGAAATTTCCTATGAAGTCAGAGTACAATGCACGAATGGTCATTTTTGGCTCCATAAGACTTAACTATCACTTTGCTGTTATTATAATCAATTTGTATGCTTCGAGAATAGATTTGAACATGTTCCCTACTTTGCCATCTGCCGCCACTTTTGTAAGTATGTCTTGTAGCGTCCTGACGTTGAGCAAGGGTCGCGGGAAATTCTAGCAATCCTCTCGGTCCTTATCCCAGCCCTCCCCCAAAAAAAGCGAGGGGTAGCTATTCCCAATCGAGTCTTTGCGCCGGCCTAGGGCCGAGATCTGTCGCAGATTCAGCGTAATCTGTGCCCACCCCCTATAACTAATAGTAAGTAGAGAGAGGTTATGAGTGAAAAGTACAACAGATCTCCGTTTTTCCAGAATTGCCTAATAAACGATTAACACAATTGTAGGAGTAAAGCTAATACTCGCGTTTTAGCCGTTGAGGCATCTGGCAATCAGTTTCTCACACAGTTCGCGGGCTACTAATAGGTTCTGTGGCGATTTCCCGCATCCAGCGATCTGAATGTTCCTGAATTTTCCATCGTCTTGTAAATATGCTTGTCGCCTCCCGGGAACTACCCCCGGTTCCTGTAGTGTCACACTATCATTGGATGACAATTTAAATTTCTTCCATAGGCATCGCGACACGCGGCGCAGGCGCGGTCAATCCCCCTCGACGCAAAAAATTATTTGCTTTTCGCCGGGTCATCGCCTATTTTCAAATTTCAGTCGTAGCTTTAACGACGGACTTTGATAATGGTTCTCCCACCCAGGAGCTGATCAGATGCGTTTTTGTTCCCGGTGCGGTTGTTGCAAAGGGGGCCTGAGTTCGCGGCATTTTTTGATGCAGGTCGGCCTGCTTTGGGGACTTTGGGGGTTGGCCTGCATGGTGTCCGCCGCCGAGCTACCCGTGACATTGACCGAGACCGCCGACGGCGTCACGGTGCAGGTCCAGAACGACCTTTTTACCAAGTATGTGCTCTTGTCAAAAACAAAGCCGATCCTCTGGCCAATTCATGGTCCGGACGGCGTGCCGCTGACCCGCGCCTGGCCCCTGGACAAGGTTGAAAAAGAGACCCGCGACCACCCGCATCATCGCTCGCTGTGGTTCACGCACGGGGATGTCAATGGCGTTGACTTTTGGTTGGAAGAGGGCAAAGATAAACAGCCGGGCGTGATCGAGCATCAAGGGTTTGATAGTGTCTCATCGAGCACGGGGACCGCTCCGGCCCGGCTGGTTGCCAAAAATATTTGGAAATCCCCCGCGGGAAAAGTTATTTGCCAGGATGTGCGGGAACTGGCGTTTTCCGCCACTGATAGCCAACGGGTGATCGACTTTACCATTACCCTATCGCCGGTGGATGCTCCGGTAACCTTTGGCGATACCAAGGAAGGCTCCTTTGGCATCCGCGTCCCCGACAGCATGCGAGTGGAGGCCAAACTGGGTGGTAAAATCGTCAATAGCCAAGGGCAGGTGAATGGTGCCGCCTGGGGGCAGGCCGCCGAATGGGTCGATTATCATGGGCCGGCCCGGTTTGATACGTCTGCTGACCAAACCGGTGGACGGTATGGGATCGCTATCCTGAACCATCCGGATAGCTTTCGGCATCCGACGCACTGGCATGTCCGCGAGTACGGGCTATTCGCCGCCAACCCGTTTGGCTTGCACGATTTTACCAAGCAACCTCCGGGAACAGGAAAGCATACCCTTCAGGTCGGGGATCACATGAAGTTGCGTTATCGCGTGATTTTGCACCGGGGAGATGAACAAGAGGCCAAGATTGCCGAACAGTATGTCAAATTTAAGGACGAATAAGGGCTTTGGTCAGGTGAACTGGTTCATTAAAAGGAGCCAGCATAAAAAGTTAACGGCGTCGTTGGCGAACTAAAGTCAAAAGTAGAAATTTCCGACACGCTATTTTCTCTATCTTAACCAAATCCTCACAGACAAATTTGCCGATAGGTAATTTGTCCCGCATTTATCCCATTTTGCCTATTCCTGCCAATTTGCGAATCTTTGCTAATGGCAGTTTTTTTATGGAGTTTTCTGTAGCAATGCTGTGTCCCAGCTTTCATTGCCCAGATTTTCATACCCTCAGACAACTTATCTTAACAACCTTGTGCGAACATGAGCAATTTGAACCTGACGCGTTTCCGTTGACGGCGCAGTCGCTCATTCGTCAGGGGAAAGTTTGCGGGTTGTTTTTTTGCTTGCATGGTCCCCGGTCCGTGCGTATCACCGCGATTTGGGAATCCGCGGCGAATGTGGTGTATTGCTACGGTGCCAATGGGGAACGGTTTGCCACTCTGCAATTAGCCAGCACGCCCGTGGTCTCCTCCCTGCCGCAAGCGGCCTGATGGGAAACCCGCGGAGTACTTTTTGTTGGGCGTGGTGATTAACAATTGACATTAGTACACCAAAAGTGTACCCTACATACAAACGACTTGGAGGTCATAAACATGTTGGTGCTCTCGCGCAAGGAAAGCGAACAAATCAAACTGGGCGATCAAATCACGATCACCGTGGTCAAGGTGGCCGGTGATAAAGTGCGCATCGGTATCGAAGCCCCCAGCGACATTGTGGTTTTGCGCGAAGAGCTCAAGCCGTTTTCCGCTCCCAAGGTCAGCCTGCAACAAAGTTGATATTTTTGATGGGGGGGGCTTTATATTAATTATTGGCATGTTGCAGTCGTGACGAACGACCTTTCTGGGTGATTGGCCAGGGCGTGCAAGTCCGGTTTTTTGATTCAATATTTTTCTTTGGCCGCGCGGCACCGGGGGTGGAAAGTCTAAAACTGGATATCCAGGGCAAAAAACACGCTATATCCGGGAGAGTATCCGCTGCCTAAAATAAGTGGCGGATGGTAATTCGTTCCCCGAAGTCTGCTACCCTGATGTCATCCAGCGCCGCCGTTTCAATGGCATCATGTTACGGAACAAATTTTTTTAGTTTATTGTCATGACATATAAGCTTCATCGCTGGCGTGTTTTTTGGTTATTTATCCTGGTCGTGGTCGTCTTGGCCGGGGGGGGAATCGGGGGATTATTGTGGGCGTTGCGAACGATCCGTCCGTTTTATCGATCCGCGCTCTTAATTCCCAAGCAAAACTTGGATCAGGGAAGTTTGGATTTTCTAAATCGTCTTAGCAAATTTAAAAATGACTTACGCAAGTTAGGACAGTGGTCGTTGGTTTTGACGGATGAACAAATCAATGGCTGGTTGGCGGTGGATCTGCCGCGGAACCATCCTGATGCGCTGCCGGAAGGCATTTATGATCCCCGCGTGGCTGTGACTTCCGGCCAGGTCTCCGCCGGGGTCACGGTTGATCGCCAACCGTTTCCCGTGGTGGCCTCTTTGGATGCCAATATCCAACTCGAACGGGAAAATCAGATTTCCGTGCGCATTTTGACTGTCCGCCTGGGGAATCTTCCCTGGACGCTCGAGCAAGTCGTCACAAAACTGATTGCTTCCGCCCAGGATCAAGGCTGGACAGTCCAGCAAACCGTGGTGGATAATACACCGGTGCTGATTTTTACCATGCCCGAGCGGCAGTCGGGAGAGCCGTACCAGATCATCATTGAGTCGTTGGAACTGCGGGACGGGGCGTTGTATGTAGCGGGGAGGACAGAACCAGTGGCCGCGGATTTGCCACCAAAGGAATCTGTTCCCGCGGCAGGCCAGCCAACAGGTCCACTGGCACAATAATTCCCTTTTGATTGAATCATTCGTGGTGGATACCAGGCAATCAACGACCGTGGCCCCGTCTCCTCCGCTTTTACGGGTTTGTCAGGCCAGCGTACGGTTTCCCACGGAAAAAACCTGGTTCGGCGCGACGAGCGGTTATTTACAGGCCGTGGCCGGCGTGAGCCTCGAGTTGCGGGCGGGCGAAACACTAGGGCTGGTGGGGGAATCTGGCTGCGGCAAGAGCACGCTGAGCCGCGCGATTGCCGGACTGACGCCGTTGCATGGCGGGGAGGTCTATTACAAAGATGAGCGGATCGATGATTTAAACGATCATGCGCGGCAAGCTTACCGCCGTAAAATGCAGTTGGTGTTTCAAGATCCATTTGCCTCGCTTAATCCGCGTCAAACGGTGGCACAGATCATCACCGAGCCAATGACGATCTTTGGCCTGCACCCCCCGCGGGAACGGTTGCTTCAGGCGTTGCGATTGCTGGAATTGGTCGGGCTGAATCCCCGCTCGCTCAATCGATATCCCCACGAGTTTTCTGGCGGGCAACGGCAGCGGATTGGCATCGCCCGCGCGTTGGCCGCCGAACCGGAGGTGCTCATACTGGATGAGCCGGTATCGGCCCTCGATGTTTCCATCCAGGCCCAAGTCATTAACTTGCTTGAGGATTTGCAGAGGCAACTGGGCTTGGCGTATTTGTTTATCGCGCATGATTTATCGGTCATTCGGCATTTAAGCGATCGGGTGGCGGTGATGTACCTGGGGCGCGTGGTCGAAACCGCGCCCGTGGAAGAACTTTTTGCCCAACCGCGGCATCCATACACGCAGGCGTTATTGGCGGCGATTCCCGTGCCTGATCCCATCGTAGCCCGCCTCCGTCGGCGGCAGCGTCCCCCCGTGGGGGGAGAATTGCCCAGCGAGGGAAACCGTCCGTCCGGTTGTGCCTTTGCCGAGCGCTGTCCGCTAGCCGACCTGGAGTGCCTCAAATCCGTGCCCCCATTAGTGGGAGAGAAACATGCCACGGCGTGTTTTAAAGTTGCTGGAGAGGACGGATTGTCCCTGGAGCGGGCGGCAATAGAATTCCCCGCAAGATAAACACCAAAAAAAGATAGATCGCACTGCTAAAGACGACCGCGGCCGAGATCACCACCGGAAAGTGGTCGCGCAGCATCACGAGGGCGGGGGGTTCCGGACTTTTCGGAGGGCGACGTTTCACTGGCGACTGCACGCCATCCATTTGATTCGCCGCCGCCCGCCATGCTTCCCAGGATTGCTGGTCCGCCGCACTATAGGCGGCAACCCAAGTTGGTTGATTGAGCAGCAGATAACCGACGATGGCGACTTCCAGGCAAAGCCAGATCAAGCAGACCGCCAAGAGGGGAATCATTGCGGATTTGCGGAAGAGGCTGGCCATGAGGGAAACTTGCTTCACGGAGAAGGAGAAAAAATCGCCAGCAGCGCTGGCAAAATCTGACGTAGGGAACGGGCCCGATGGCTGAGGACCGCTTTGACAACGGGGCCTAATTCCGCAAAAGTGCGGTGGTACTCCCGTACTTCAAAGTAAGGATCATAACCAAAGCCCCCGCCGCCGGATGGCGCCGAACGGATCAAACCGTGGCACCGGCCTTCGCTGGTGGCCACAATTTTGCCCGTCGGGTCGGATAGGGCGGCGCTACAGATATAATAGGCCGTGCGCTGGGGTGGGGGTACCTCCCGCAGGCGATCTTGCAACAAAAGATTATTCGACTGGTCGGTTGCCTCTGGCCCGGAAAACCGGGCGGAATAGATACCCGGCGCGCCATTCAGGGCGTCCACGCACAAGCCGCTATCCTCACCCAACACCCAGTGGCCCAGATGCCGCGCTTGAGTGGCGGCCTTGAGGGCGGCGTTTTCGGCAAAGGAAGCGCCGGTTTCGTCAACGGTGATCGCTCCCGGCAGATCGGCCAGCGTCAGCAGGGGAATGCGCCAGGGAGCTAGAAGGTCGACAAGTTCGCCGGCCTTTTTGCGGTTGTGCGTGCCCAGGACCAAGGGGGGAGGGGACATCGGTTTCCATTCGATAAATACGCGAAATTCGAGAGTTGCGAATTTAGCATATCAATTTAGTGGAAAAATCCCATTCCCCACCATATTACCGCTGCAATTTTGCCGCGACGCCTCGCTTGGGCACGCTCACGGGGAGCGGCTGTAGATCCAGGCTGATGCGTAGGTTTTCGCCGCCATAGCTGACGGTGGTAACCTTGGGGTGCATACCGGCCGCCGTGCCGGGATTGGCAGGATCAGCCTGGGTCGCGCCAAACACTTTCATGATTTGGTGGATGCGCGGATCAAGGTCGATTTTGCCGTCGGGATGCTTAAGCCCCACATCGTTAAAGCTGCCGATGCAGACCACGCTTTCATGCCGATCATGAAATTGGTACGCCTCGTAACCTTTTTCCCGCAGTGATTCCGTTAGCAGGGCCGCTTTGTCCCCGGCTTCGCTCAGTTTTTCCTTCATTTTTTTCCCCCCCGCGACCTCTTTGATCTTTTTTTGATCTAACAAGGTCGCGCCGCGAAACGTCGCCACTTTGACGCTGTATTTTCCCGGACAATCCAGCAGGCTATATCGCATGCCGTTATTCATATCCAACACAAATTTGTCCAGTCCCGGTTGCTGGAAATATTCTTTTGGTAACAGGGGATTGCTAGAGACAAAGGCCATGCTCATGGGTCCGCGGCGGCGCAGTTGATTCACCTTATCGCGGTACTGTTCCAGTTCGGCGGTGGTGGTGGAGTTATTGTCTTTATTGGCATTTTGCAGCGAATTTAGACGCATTTCCTTGATCTTCTTCAGCGTGGCCAGGGCATCGGGGTCATCCACGGTGCTATAATTACCCACCAACACGGCAACTTCGCGGATTGTTTCTTTATTGGCGAAGGACATCATTTCGGGTTTGCCATAGCGGTCCACATGCTGTCCCTGCCAGCTCTTGGAGTAATCCGTTTCGTACAGATGCGTATAGGCCTCCAAATGGTGGTCCTTGCGCAGTTCATAAACAATGGCCTTGGCTTCTTGTTCGGCTTTGTCGCCGCGGCAGACCGTGGCCATGATCATCCAGGGGCCGTTATTTTCCAGCACGGTGTAGTTTTTGTGGGGATCGGCCTCGACCCGGCGAAACAAGTTACTTAACGGATTGGCCGCGGAAACCAAGGTGACTCCCCACACGCCCAAGAGCAGTGCCAAACACCAATAATAGCCTTGACGATTCCAGGTCATAACCGCGCCTTAAACTTAAAAAAGGTAAGCACAGATTGCCGCGCACCGGGGCAGGCAAAATTTGGGCAAAGTTTAGCGGCTTTCCCCGGCCAGACCAAGAGCAGACTTAAATCAATCTATATAAAATTTCTAAAAATTCCCGCTAGCCCGGGTCACAAGCTGCTACTGCATGCAATCGCTAGCAAAAAAGCGGCCTGGATCGCAATGGATCCAGGCCGCATTACATATTTAAGACCAGTGTGTCTACAATGACTCGCCCTCGGTTCGCCTACTTCTTTTCCCCGAGCAACTCCGCTAGCTTATCCTCGATGGCGTCCGCCCAGATTTGATATCCTTGTGGGCTGAGATGTAAAAAATCGGGCATGACGTCGGCGCTAATGGTGCCGTCCGCTTGGGTGAATTTGGGGCCGATGTCCAAAAAATAAACCATCTTGTCATCCGCCAGTTCACTGGCCAGTTTGCTGGCGGTGGCGTTCTTTTCCCGTTGGGGGTTGGGTTTTTCGCCGCGGGGAAAAATCGCCAGCAGCAGGATCTTGGTCGTGGGTAATTCCTTGCGCAGTTTTTGCACAATGGCCTTGATTCCATCGGCGATTTGCTCGGCCGTGTGATCCCTGCCATTGCTATTATTGGTGCCGATCATGATGACCGCGGCTTTAGGCTCAATCCCTGCAATGTTGCCATTTTCCAGCCGCCACAGGACATGCTGGGTCCGGTCGCCGCTAATTCCCAGATTGACCGCCTTCCGCGGGGCAAACCGTTTATTCCAAATCTCCTTCCCTGGTCCTTCCCACGCCTCGGTGATGGAATCGCCGATAAACAGCACGCCCACATCCCCTTGTTTAATCCGCTCGTTAAACCGCTGGTGCCGCTCGGCAAATCCCCTTTGCAAAGAGCCGTCCGATTCGACTTTTGGAGCGGGGGTGTTTGCCGTGTGTGTTTGGGAATCTGAAATCAATTGGGCCGGGGAGACCGAGGGGATCCATAACAGTCCACACAAGCACATTTTCCACCAAGTTGGCATGGGATGCTCCTTAAAAAAATCGGTAATCAACGCACTCCGCGATGTCGTTAGCATAATCCATGCGGCGGCTGAAGCAACCAGAATCGTCGTCGCGCCGTTTGGACAAGATTCGCGGAATGCACCGGGTATGCCGGTAAAAAGCGGAATGCAGGGCGTGGAAGCCCGAATTTTTCGGCAAATAATTCGCGGTTTCGCGCAGTTGGCAACCTAGAGTTGTCTATATTTTTTAACGCTAGTCGGGCAACTTGCGTTTGTCGTCGGCGTCCCGGGAATTTCTATCCTTTTTTTGCGACCTACCCATGAGCATGCGAACACAGCGGATCGGCATCTTGACCAGTGGCGGTGATTGTCCGGGGCTGAACGCGGTCATTCGTGGCGCGGTTAAAAGCGCGACCCAGTTGGGATACGATGTGGTGGGTTTTTTAAAGGGGTATGAGGGACTGGTGGACCCCGTGAGCTACATGCCGCTCAACAATAACAATACCAGCGGCATCCTGACCAAAGGGGGAACGATTCTCGGATCGACAAATAAAGGTCGGTTTGTCGCCGTGGCGGGCGTGCATGACCGGGTGGAAATTGACCCCGTGCTGCTGGCGGGCGTCAAAGTGACCTGCGAGCAACTTGATTTGGCGGGATTGATTTGCATCGGCGGGGATGGATCTTTGGCGATTGCCCAGCAATTTCATGAATACGGCATTCCCGTGGTGGGAGTTCCCAAGACGATTGATAATGATCTGAGCGCGACGGCCTTTACTTTTGGCTTTGACAGTGCTGTCGCCTGCGCGACGGACGCGCTGGATCGCCTGCACACCACCGCCGCCAGCCATGAACGGGTGATGGTGCTAGAGGTCATGGGCCGCCATGCGGGCTGGATCGCCCTGTATTCCGGCCTGGGCGGGGGCGGGGATGTGATCTTGCTGCCGGAAATTCCCTGGACATTTGAAAATGTCTGCCACAAGATTTTGGACCGGGACTCCAATGGACGGCATTTTACGTTGATTGTGGTGGCGGAGGGGGCGGAATTACCCACGGGGGGCATGGTGGGACAAGATCGAAACGAGTTAAAGCAACAAATGAAACTCGGGGGCATTGGGCAAGTAGTCGCGCAAGAAATCGGCAAACGTTTGCATCGTGAAGTACGCAGCATGGTGTTGGGACATTTGCAGCGCGGCGGCGCCCCGACCAGCTTTGATCGGGCCTTGGCCACGCAGTATGGCGCGCATGCGGTTCGATTGATCCATGAAGGCCGCTTTGGCGAAATGGTTTGCTACTGGCCGCCGCGGGTCGAAAGCTGCCCCATTTCCGATGCTATCAACAAACTGTCCACGGTCGATCCCAATTGTTCCGCCGTCCAAGCCGCCAGGGCATTGGGGATCAGCTTTGGAGACTGCTCGGCCCAGATCAGCCCCTTTGCCCATCGGGAACTACTGCGGACAAATAAACCCACCTTCAACGGAAATGAAGCGACTTCCGGCTCTAACGCCCCAAGCTTGCCCCAGACCAACGCTACGCCGGTGATCGCGGCGGTGGCCGCCCTGGCCTAGCCGCCAAAGCCCCCTTCGTGGGGACCCTCGCCAAGAGCCGCCAGAAAGAGAATAATACGGGTATGGCGCGAGGGAAACGCAAAAAATCGAAATCAGCGGCGGAGTTGTCGGGAGAGGCTCCGTCTATCCCAACAAGCGAATCACAAGCAGGGATTGTGTCCGACGGGGGGGAAGCGCCCGCACTTCCCGGCACTTCGTCCAGCGGATGCTCCGAAGAGACCTCCACCCCGGCTAATTCTTTTGCTAGCGAAGCATCCCCCCCGGCTGGAGGGTTTGAGTTCGCATCCAAAAAAGTACGTGAATTTCCCCAAAGCCCGGGCGTTTATTTGATGAAAGACCGCGCCGGGCGGGTGATCTACGTGGGCAAGGCCAAAAACCTGCGGAGCCGTGCGGGTAGCTATTTTTTGAAAGCGGCGGCCCAGGATCTGCGCACGTCGGATTTGGTCCGGGAAATTTGGGATATAGAGTATTTATCGATGACCAGCGAGGTGGACGCGCTATTGGCGGAAGCCCGCCTGGTTAAGGATATCCAGCCCAAATTTAATAGCGATCTTAAGGACGGCAAAAGCTTTCCATACTTGCAAATCACCACGCACGAGGACTTTCCGCGCGTGGAAATCACCCGCAAACCCCGCACGAGCGGGGTAAAGCTGTATGGGCCGTTTGTCAGCGCGGGGAGTTTGCGGGGGGCGGTGACTGCCTTGCAAAAAATCTTTCAATTTCGTAATTGCAGCCTGGATATCGACGCCGACGATGAGCGCTGGCGCTGGTTTCGTCCTTGTCTGTTAGCGAGCATCCGTCAATGCACCGCGCCTTGCAATTTGCGGATTAGCAAGGAGGAATACCGCCGTTCCATCCAGCGGCTGCGGATGTTTTTGGACGGTAACAAGGAAAAGCTGCTGGCCGAGATGCGGGCCGAAATGCAAGCCGCCAGTCAGGCCCTGCGGTTTGAAAAAGCGGCTCGTTTACGGGATGAAATAAGCAAGTTGGAAACCTTGGATCGGCGGGGAACGCTTAGCGAGAACACGCAACCGGAAGTGTTTTATATTGATCCCAAACGAGGCCTCAAAGGCCTGCGTAAGATATTGCAGCTAGAAAAATTGCCCCGGGTTATCGAAGGAGTGGACATTGCGCACCTGGCTGGCGGCGAAACAGTCGCCAGCTTGGTGCAGTTTATTGACGGTCTGCCGTTCAAGCCCGGTTATAAACGCTTTAAAATTCGCGGTGTGGCGGGCGTTGACGACTTTAAAAGCATCCACGAGGTGGTTTCCCGTCGTTTTCAACGGCTCAACGAGGAAGGCGAGGTCTTTCCCGATATTTTATTAATCGATGGGGGCAAAGGCCAGCTAAGCGCGGGACTGGCCGCCTTTGCCGAATTGCAAATCCAGCCTCCCACGGTGATTTCACTAGCCAAGCGCGAAGAAGAAATTTACATTCCCGGCCAAGAAGAACCACTCGTGTTGAGTCGGCATTCTTTTGCCTTGCGGCTTTTACAGTATGTGCGGGACGAGGCGCACCGCTTTGCCCAGCAGTATCATCATCTCCTCCGCAAAAAGAACATCTTAGGCGACTGACGCCAATGCGGTAATGCAGCGGCACCTTGGATGAATTGTGGTATCGTCGGTACTGCCACGACAATCCGCGCAAATCTTGCGATTCTGGCTGTTTTAATTTTCTGGAAAAAAAGACTTGCGAAAAGCGGAGAAATCCGTAAATTCATCTTTGTGGATTTTATACCCATCAACGGCAATTTAACTGGAAGTGTTGTGGGTTTTTAACCCAATATGCCCTATTTGCCATAAAGGAGTCATGGCAGCCGAACAGAGTCATCTGGGGTTTGTAACATTTGGTACCTGTGGCCATGAGCGCCGATACCCGCTTATTAATGGGTGAATTTTCCCGTTCCCTGGATGAACGGTATCGAATGTCGTTGCCAGCGGAGCTAGCCGACCCCTTTGTGGAGGCTGGCCCCAACTGCATCTTGGTAAAGGAACGTCCCGGTTGCCTCAGCCTGTGGGTGGAATCCGTTTGGCAGGCTCAGTATTCAGCCGCGGTAGAGCTTTTGCAGGCGAAATTGCGGGCGGGTAAGTTGCGGGATCGTGGGGCGGATGTGCAACGGTTGGGTCGGATGTTGTCGACGCGGCATCGGGTTATTCCCCTGGCGGGTCGGGGCAGGTTGGTGCTGCCCGAGGGTTTTCGCGAGTTTTTAGGTGTGGAAGCCGGCGGCATGGTGTTGGTGGTGGGAGCGGCGGTTTGCCTGGAGTTGTGGCATGAAGCCTCCTGGCGGGAACATCTGGGCCGGGAGTTACCCGGCTTTTCCAGTTTATTTGAGGAATTAACGCGCTAGTCTATTTGCATTGTAGATGATGGGACACGATTTGCCGAAGCTTGTTGATTTCGAATTTGCTTTAATCAATTGACGCGTGGAAGCGTTACGCCTGCGGTATGGAGGCCGGTTTATTGCGACTTTGCCCGTGGCCGGGATTTCACCACCTTTTCAGTACCTGCCATGTGTCACCCGGCGGAGACTGGGATAGAACAGAGAAGGATTCTCTAAGTTTGTGGGTCACGGATGCCGTAGAAAGTGGAATTTCGCCCGGGCAAGTCGCATTTTTGGGGTTAGTTCGTATTTAGCAAAAGCAAATTATCTTGAGCGGGGTCTAGCAGCGCGTGCGACGGCTCAATAGGTATTCGCTGAGCGCGCGGTCAAACTGCTGGCTGGTGTCCAGGGGAACATAATCAATATTTGATTGAAAACAGAATTTACGGTAATCCTCTCGCCAGGCGGAAATTTGCTCCATATACTCTTTGCGAATATGGTCCGCGTCGACTTGCAGCTTGTCCAGGCTTTCCGGTTCTTCCAATTCAACCATGCCGCTAAAGGGAAAGCGAACCTCTGCCTCGTCCAGGATATGAAACAAGATTACATCGTGTCCGCCGTGTCGCAGACGGGCCAGGGACGTTTTTATCGGTTCAGGATCGGTCAACAAATCGCTAAAAATCATGATCAAGCTGCGATGCCGCAGCATGGCGGCCACCTGGACCAGGCTTTTGGCGATGTCGGTGTCGCCGGTGGGCTTTAATTTGGCCAACAGGGATAAAATCTGGGCCAGTTGCGTGCGTTTGCTTTTGGCGGGAAGGGATTGCCGCAACTGCGTGTCAAAAGTGATCAGTCCCACCGGGTCCTGCTGCATGACCATCAGATACGCCAGCGCCGCGGCCAGGCAAATGCCATATTCAAACTTGCTCAATGTCTGGCGGTGGGTGTAGCCCATGGATCCACTCAGGTCCATGCAGAGATAGCCGGTGATGTTGGTTTCGGCCTCAAATTTTTTGATATAATATTTATCGGTTTTGGCAAAGACCAGCCAGTCGATATCATCCGGGTCGTCTCCGGCGGTGTACTTGCGGTGTTCGCTAAATTCGACTGAAAAGCCATGAAACGGGCTGGAATGCATCCCTTGTAAAAAGCCCTTGACGATAAATTGCGCGCGCAGGTCCAATCGCGCGATCTGGCGAATGACTTCGGGCTTTAGATATTTTTCGACGGTGGACATGGAGAGTGTGGGGCGGGAAACATTACCCTTCCGTTGACTTATTATCGTTCATGAAGTTTATAAACATACCTGCCACTCGCATTACGTTTTCGTTCAAGGTGGAAGTCACACTGTAATACCGGGGAGTGGCGATAACCAGACTCGTCCGGTAGGGATTCCAAGTACTTACGACGAGCTAACTTAAAGATTTGAAATTTGATGGACTGATGACGCGCATCAATAATCCAAAGTTCCTTGACTCCCGCTGAAAAATAAGCTTGTGGCAATCGTTGCGTATCTTTCATTTCCGAGGAGTCGCTCACAATCTCAACAACCAAGTCCGGGGGACCTTCTAATTCAACAAAGCGTTCGGCTTCTTCGCCCGATTTGGGAATTAACTTTACCTTTCCAGAGTCAATCGATTTATCCGAAACATACAATACATCTGGTTCCACGGATAACATGGCTTCCACGCAAGTAACACGGGTGCGGTCGGTGCAGACATGGCCACTGCCCAAGTCCGCTACGCGAGAAAAGATCGCAGCCGCCACGCTCGTCTTGATAACGGCGTGAAAGAAAAAATCCTCCGGAGACAAATCGACCTCCACTTGACCCGCAAGAAAATCAAAACGCCCAATTTTTGGAAAATCCAATGATTGAGTCCATTTTCGAAAGTCCGACAAGGATGCCACAAATGGGACCCTGATTCGTTCGTCGATTATTATTCCCGGCGGCATGTTGGAATCACTTTACTGTGAAGTAACCAGGGCCTCCCCCTTACCTCACCAATTTGGGAATTTCCGGCGCGGGAATTTCCTTGATCAACCGCTCAATGATTTGTTCATTGTTGATCCCCTCGGCCTGGGCCTGAAAGTTGGTGCTGATCCGGTGTCGCAGGACCGGCGTGGCCACCTTGCGGATATCGTCAATCGCCACGCTAAACCGTCCCTCCATCGCCGCCAGGGCTTTTCCCCCATAAATCAAAAACTGCCCGGCCCGCGGACCCGCCCCCCAATCAACCAGTTCCCGCACGAATGCCGGGGCGGAATCATCCTTTGGCCGGGTCGCGCGGACCAGCCGCGACACATATTTTACAATGTATTCGCTGACCGCCACGCTGCCGACCAATTTCTGCAAATTGACAATCGCCCGCCCGCTCAAAATCTTATTCACGGTCGGTTTTTCATTCCGTGTGGTCGAGGACAATATCTGTTCTTCCTCGCTAGCGCTGGGATAGCCCACCTTGATGTTAAACATAAATCGGTCCAGCTGCGCCTCGGGCAAGGGATAAGTTCCCTCTTGCTCGATCGGATTTTGCGTCGCAATCACAAAAAACGGCTCCGGCAGTTGATAGGTCGTTTGACCCACGCTGACTTCCCGCTCTTGCATGGCCTGCAATAATGCCGCCTGCGTCTTGGGCGGGGTGCGGTTGACCTCGTCCGCCAATAATATGTTGGTAAAAACCGGCCCCTCGACAAAGCGAAAATTCCGTTTGCCGCTTTCATCCTCTTCCAGGACATTCGTTCCCGTAATGTCACTAGGCATCAAGTCCGGCGTAAACTGAATTCGCTTAAAACCCACGTCCAGGATTTTTGCCAATGTGCTGACCATCAGGGTCTTGGCCAGGCCGGGAACCCCCTCGAGCAAACAATGCCCACGGGTAAAAATAGCCGCAAAGAGCTGTTCAATGACATCCGATTGGCCAACAATGACTTTCTGAAGTTCGTCGCGCATCACCTGCCGGTGCTGGGCAAATTCCTGCAAAAAATCGCCTAAACTGCGGGGTTTGGTGGACACGCCTGCTCTTTGCCCGGAGGGGCAAAGCCAAGAAACAAGGGGGATAAGGAGCCTGCCGGGGGACTTTTTCACCCCGACAAATTGTATCTTATAGCCCACGCCGACGGCGGGCAATCCAAACTGGCAGTTCCCGGAACCGGCAGTTTCGCTGGTTTTACCAGCTTTTGGTTACTCCGCTTTCACTCCATATTCCCCAATTTGGCGACAAATTTCACTAAGTGACGGCAAATGCTAAAATAAAGGGATGATGACAGCCAATCAAACTGGCCGGAATCGTGGTTTCCCGATCCACCATTTTTGAACACTAGCCAAGATGTCCAATCCAGGCAGTTTATCCAGTCGTTTGCACAGACCCCCTAGGGCAACAAATTTGCCCCAAACAACTAAATGGGGCAGGGGGGGCTTGCAAGTTTTTGCGATGGCGCTGCTGGTTTGGATGATCGGGGGAACTGCCCTGCCCCCCCTGCATGCCCAGCAAGAGGTAGCCAAGGGGCCGGTGGACGCGGTGCAAATTCGCACGGCAATGGACAAAGGGGTGGAGTTTTTACGTCGTTCCCAAAATAACGACGGCACCTGGGACGGTCATCCGGAGCAACCAGGCGGTGTCACGGCGCTCTGCACGCTGGCTATGCTCAATTGCGGCGTCCCCGCCAGCGATCTCCAGGTGGCCAAGGCCCTCGCCCATTTGCGGACCAAAACTCCCGAAAAAGTCTATGCCAGCGCGCTGATTATCATGGCGTTTGCCGCCGCCGATCCTAAACAAGACGCCGCCACCATTAAAAAACACGCCCTTTGGCTGCAAGAAAACCAAGCCAAAAACGAAAACACCCGCGGCGCCTGGGCCTATGATCGGCCCACGGGGCGTCCCGATAATTCCAACAGCCAATTTGCGCTACTGGGCCTCTACGAAGCGACCCGCGCTGATGTAGGGGTCAATATTAGCCCCGCCACCTGGAAAAATTCTTTGGATTATTGGAAAAAATCGCAAAACGAAGATGGCTCTTGGGGGTATATCTTTGACAAGTTGGTTCATGGACGAACGGTCCCCGGCACAGGCAGCATGACCTGCGCGGGTATCGCCTCGCTGCTCATCGCGCAGAGCATGGTCGAACAAGGGGATGCCAAAATCCAGGGAGATAATATTATCTGCTGTGGTAATCAGGAATTGGATGAAGGAGTAGAAAGCGGTCTCCGCTGGATGGGACGGCATTTCACCGTGCGGTTTAATCCCGCCAACTTTAGCGGGGCAGGGGTTGGCTGGAATATGTACTACTTGTATGGCATCGAACGGATTGGACGTCTTAGCGGGCGAAGGTTTTTTTACGGAAATCAGGGCCAAGCGCATGATTGGTACCGCGAAGGAGCGGAGCATTTGGTCCGCACCCAAAATGTCGGCGGGAGCTGGTCGGGGGGAAATGACAACGAGGGTAACCCTCCCGTGTCAACCAGTTTGGCGTTGTTATATCTCAGCAAAGGGAGGCGGCCGGTTTTATTGGCCAAGGCCAAATTTGGATCCGGAAATTCTTGGAATCGTCATCGAGATGACGTGGCTAATCTGACCACTTATGTGGAACAAGAATGGAAAGCAGATTATCCCATTGGCCTCAGCTGGCAGGTGGTCGACCTGGAGCGCGCGACTGTCGAGGATCTGCTGCAATCGCCGGTACTTTTTCTCAGCGGGAGCGAGGCCCATGAATTTGCGCCCGCCACGGTGCAGTTGTTGCGCGACTATATTGATCGAGGGGGCTTTATCTTTGCGGAGGCTTGCTGCCCCGGAGGGGGGGATTTTGATCGCTCGTTTCGCCGCGCGATCCAGCAAATGTTCGCCGATAAGCCGGAACACACGCTGAAACTGCTAGGCCCCGAACACGCGATTTGGCGGGCCGAAAAATCGATTCCGCCCGATGCCTTGCGCCCTTTGTGGGGTGTGGATTACGGCTGCCGGACCTGCATTGTGTATGTTCCTCCCCGCGCGGCCGACGATCCTCCGGGGAATTTAGGTTGTTGGTGGGAGATCAACACCCTGCGCAAACAACTCAACTTTACCGAAAAAACCAAAAAGCAATGGCAAGGGGCCTATGGTATCGGCCTGAACGTGTTGGCCTATGCCACCAACCGCGAATTGAAATCCAAGGACCAAAATCTGAATTTGGAATTAACTGGCAAAAAAGTCGATTCCGGCGACCGAGCGCTGGTTTACCTGGCAAAACTTAAGCACCCGGGCGGTTGTGACACAGCGCCCGGAGCTTTGCCGGGAATTCTGCGCGCCGCCGAACAGCAATTGGGCTTTCGCGTGGAGGTTGATTCCCGGTTGATTGACATCACCGGAGAGTCCATCTTTGACCATCATCTGGTATTTATGCATGGGCGGAATGATTTTCGTCTGACGCCCAATGAGCGTAAACGAATTCGCGAGTATATCGAGCGGGGAGGGACCCTCTTTGCCGATGCCATATGTAGCAGCCCCGCGTTTGCCGATTCTTTTCGCCAGGAAATGCGAGAAATCTTTCCCCAGGGAAAAATAGAGCCGATCCCCCCGACCCATCCCCTGTGGACGAATAAATACGGTGGGTTTGACCTGTCCAAGGTTGTCCGCCGCGACCCGCAAAATGCCGCCGATCAACCGCTGGAGGCCCGCAAGCAGGTCGGCCCGCCCGAGTTAGAGGGGGTTATGGTCGGCGACCGATTCGGGGTGATCTTTTCCAAATATGACCTAAGCTGCGCGCTCGAACGGCATGATTCCCTGGAATGCGCGGGGTATAGTCGCGAGGATGCGGAACGAATCAGCCTCAACGTGCTGCTCTACTCGCTGGTGCAGTGACCATTGTTAGTCGCGACGCAACAGTTATCCAACCACACCTACCAGGGTGATAGTGCGGACATGGGGGGCAACGTGACGTGCTAGCACGTCCCCACTTGCCCAAGTCCGCCAGAAAAGCTATCTTTTCCGCCCACTGGTTTTTTCTGTCAACAGCTTGCCTGATTGGGCCATCCTTTGCCAAATTGCAAATTCGTACGGGAAAAAGGAATTTCCATGCGCTGTTATCGCCTTTGGACATTGTGCCTGCTGAGCGCCACAAGTCTGGTTTTTGGCCCGCAACTGCTATTAAACGCCCAGGTAATTGTCCCCGGGACCGGCACCAAGATCGCCGTCGCGGGGGACGATTTTGAGGATGAATCCTGGGCGTATATTCCCAATAACCCCAAAAGCAGCGATGAAGATGACGAGAATAGCCGTTTTCCCGCGGGCTATTCGGCCAATCGCCGCTGGTTTGAAGGGGTCAAACGGGGGCATCCCGATCTGGTCAAACGGATCGATACTCCCGCCGGAGGCCTAGCGGGCAGTAAGGGAGCGTTATTACTGCAGACGCTGCGCTCGGGTATTCCCAACCAATTTTTGAATAAGCCGATGCAGGACGACTTTGTGGCAAATGTGATTAGCAACACCGGCGGAATGCTGCATGTGTCGCGCAGTCCGAATGTCGTTTGCCGCGTTTATCTGCCTCCATTTGAGCAATGGGAACGCCGCAGCGGCAATACGTTTGGATTTCGGCTGGCTTGCCGGGGAAATCCCACCCGCGCGACAAACTCCGAATTCAAAAATAGCGATGGCACAGAGACCTATTGGCCCGGCTTCTTTATTTGGCATACCATGCCTAGCCCCCAGCGAAAAATGGAGGAGTCGGCCCATTTTATTTTACGGGCCGGACCCGTGGGGCAGGATTTTCGCGGGCCGGAAATCACCAGGGAACAATTGGGCTGGTGGACCTTGGGGCTTTCATGTTCTCCGGATGGGGCAGTCCACTATTATGCCAAACAAGGAATCGAGAATCTGACGCCGGAGGATTGGATCGCCACCGAGCGTCCCTATGGCTATCGCTGCACGCACATGGAAACTTTCTTTTTTAACGTGTTGAATCAGGATAACGGCCGCACGTGGTCGACACCCTGGGTGATTGACGACCCGAGTGTTTATTACACCGGTCCGCAAATCAATCCTCCGACCGTTAAACAGCAAACCGTCCGGCAACAGCCCGCACGGCAACAAACAGTCCGACAACCTTCCCGTTCGACTCCCGGCGCTTCCCAAAAATCCGCTGCAAAAAAGAAGTCAACCGCGGGCCGTTAAAGAGCGGGGTAAGCTACATTGACGCTTTATCGTCCCGCGGGATTGGCGCCGTCACGCCACTTGCGGCCCATCAGCCACCGCCAGCGCAAAAGGCAACTGTGCTAACCACGCCAGTAACCTAGGGCGCAGGGGAAGTCCGTCATGGGTGGTTTCCCCCCGGCAAATGGTTGAATCAGCCCCGAGGATCTGTTCCAGCCAGGATAGTTTTTGGCGCGCGGCCAGCAGAAATTCGTCATGTACCCGTGGGGCCAGCGGGGCGCTGCGCAGGACCACTTGATCAGTCGTGCGTTCTCGCTGCAGGCGGATCAGTTGACCCGCCTGGGCCTTATACAATTCTCCCCCCGCGTAAGCCCGCCGCAGTTTTCGGTTGCTGGTAAAATGGTAAGCGGGATCCTCGCCAAAGAAGAAACTGGCCGCGCCATTCGCGCGAAAGCCAGTCACAATCGGCGGTTCTCCGGTCGCGGGCAAGTATTCGCCACGCATTACCAACGCGCGGGCGTCACGCAATAAATCTTCGCGGGGAAGTTCTTGCCGGGCCATGAGTGCCACATTCCCTTTGCCGGGGGATAGGATGCGCGGTAATGCTTAGTGCCGCGGGCGGGCGCGGGCGCGTAATTTTTGGCTGGCCTGTTCCAAAAATTCCCGGTCCCGGCGCGATAGCGAAGAGAGTCCCGCCAGTTTGACACGGCTCAAAATTTCGTCCAAGCGTTCTTCTTCGGTCGGCAGGGGTGGCGCATGCCATTCGGTGGAACCTTCGGGCGGATAAGTAAATTCCTCTGGTTCTCCATCTTCCAGCCAGTCCGCCGCATCCGCCAATTCCTCATCCATCGGGGGATCGCCATCCAGGACATCTTCCGGAGGAAAAGGCTTGGTAGTGCGGCGATTCTTGGCAAATGGCTGGGGACGTGGTTCGATGTCTTGCTCGATGACCCCCCTCGCTTTGCGCGGTTGATCATCAATCCAGGGAAATAACTCGCTTTCGTGATGATTGTCGTGGTCCCAACGCCGGTCGCGACCTTCGTCGGCAATCCAGCTTCCGCTGGACCAATCGGCAAAAGCCGCAAATAAAAGCCACGTGGCCAAGCACATCATGGCCAACCATCCTGGCAAGTACCACAACTCGATCAGGGGCAATAAACATGACAACACCACTAGGCCCGCGCTGGTCAGCATCATGCTGCGGGTCACGATCAGAATGGTACCCCGGCGGGAAAATACCGGCCATAAAACCGCCACCAAAGCCCGCCCCCCGTCCAAGGGAAGCGCGGGAAACAAATTCAATAAAAACAAACCGTTCCACCAACACCAAAGTTTCATCGCCACCAGGCCCAAGGGGCCTTCTTGCACGCCCTGGGGCAGAAACGGCGACAGGACCAAGTCAAGGCAGTTAATCCCCTGCCAAGCTAATAAAATAGCCGCCGCCAAGCCCAGAATAAAATTCATTCCCGGTCCGGCCAACGCGTAAGAAAACTCGGCCTGGGGTTCCTGGGAGAGGCGCGGGGCCGCCATATTGCCCAGCGGAGTGCAGACATAATCCTGGAGTTTGCCGCCAAAATGAACCAAGGCATAAACATGCCCCAGTTCGTGCGCCGCCAGCGCCAAGACCCAAGTCAAAAAACCGACGCACCACAGGGTCGCGCCCCGCGCGGGATCGGCCAGTTGCGCCACCTGCCAGGCAAATAACCAAAACAAGACCGTCGTCACATGCAGGCGAAAATGGATTCCCCGCCACGTGCCAAGCAATATTGTCCAAGAAAAACGGTCACGCATATCGCACCGTTGGAGATCCCGCCCGACGCACAAACTGTCAAATAAACCACTGCTACTGATTTTATCAAGCTCGGGGGCTAGAGACAAACTGGCTCCGACAGGGAATTTGCCAATTCCTCTGTGGCACATTATTCGCCCTCTATTGGCATGACCCCGGCTGACCGCCGTTGGTGGAAAAATTTGCACAAAAAACGCCGGGATTCCCCGCAAGAGCACCCCTTCCGGCGCGCTTGGTGTAACATAATGACAGATTCGCACATGTTGAACTCAACTATTATTTTCTTAACTCCACTTTTATGGCAG
This sequence comes from Pirellulales bacterium, assembly GCA_033762255.1. Lineage (NCBI taxonomy): Bacteria > Pseudomonadati > Planctomycetota > Planctomycetia > Pirellulales > Pirellulales bacterium. Next base: position 22,989 of record JANRLT010000070.1, read on the forward strand.
ATCGACTAGTTTCTCCGGAATTGTTATTGGCTACTCCCCGATTTACCGTGGTGCGGCACACTTTGACGCTGGCCGATGGCTCCCTCCTAAAAAAGGAAACCATCCAACACCCCGGAGCGGTGGTAATTTTGCCCTGGTTTGACAACCAACAAGTCGGCCTCATCCGTAATTTTCGACTCGCCGTGGGTGACACGCTGTGGGAACTACCCGCCGGGACGCTGGAGCCGGGGGAAACCCCCCTCGCCAACGCGCAACGCGAATTACGCGAAGAAACCGGCTACACCGCGGAAAAATGGACACCCCTGGGTGAAATGCTCATGTCCCCCGGAATTTTGCACGAACGGATGCATTTTTTTGTGGCGGAGCAACTGCAAGCGGGGGGGACGGCCTTGGAACCAGGGGAGTTAATAGAAAATGTCCGACTTCCCTGGGAATCAGCGCTGGGCATGATCGATCGCGGGGAAATTCTTGATGCCAAGACGGTTGCCGCGTTGTTGCTGTGGGAACGGCGGCTAACCCAACGGCTTAAGCAAGCTGGGGAAGATAGAAAAGCTTAGGCGGAAAACCAGCCTAGTTCAGCCACCACCCTAAGAGCCAAACCCGTGGCTGGTCAGATCGCCATCAATAGTCCCCCACATCCCCCCCGTCTGCGCGCCGACCGACCCAATCGCGCTGATCACGGCGACCAGGATCAAGGCCAGCATCACAGCGTACTCGACGGCAGTGGCCCCCGTCTCCTCACGCAAAAATTTTTGACCGGCGGCTAACATGGCACACCTCGATGCGGAATTGCCTGGTTGGAATAACCTTCCACCCAAGATAAAACTTATCCCAGAAACGGGCGGAGTCAAAAGCGACCCCCCCTTCATGAGTCAAAATCACCTCTCTGTCCAATTTTTTTGGTCCATCTCGACGGCATTGTAACGTTTATTCCGGTTAGATGGTTCAATCGGATTGCGGCGCACCATGGCTGATTTGCCCAAGGCGGATAGAGAACCTTGACAATAAACTAGCCCGTCGGTTGGGCCATGACCGCGTGCGGCTGATAATGCGCCTTGGGGGGGATATGCAAGTTTCGCCGGGGATTGCGGTATAAAAGTTCGGCTAATAACCGTCCACAGCCTCCTTCTGCCGGTTCCCGCCGATAATGCCATTCGCGATCGGTGGGAATCCAGCGTTCTTCCAGCGGCCAGGGGTCAAAAGGCTGGTAGCCCAACGCCGCGGCCAGTTTGCTAGAATTCATGCTGACATTTCCCGCGCGCGGCGGCATCGGCCCCGCCTCGATCCGAGGAATGCCGTGCAGCAAATGCGGATCGTACCCCCCCACGCGATTCACAATCTGGGCGATTTGATATAGGCTGAGCGCCCGCGTTCCCCCGGCGTGATATAGACCTTGAATGTTCGGGCGAGCCAGGACAACTTCGCATAGTTCATTCAGGCAATCGGTAAACGTGGGCGTGCGGACCTCGTCAAAATAGAGCGTGGCGGGCTTGTGCTTTTTAAAGCGGGATTGGATCCAATCGATCGCCCCGGCGTGGCCGTTAAAGCTGATTCCCATCGGCAGGGAGATGCGTAAAATTGCCGCCGTGGGATAATCGGCAAGGATTAGTTCCTCCGCCGCGACCATGCTTTGCCCATAGGCGGTGACGGGGTCGGGGATAGCGGTTTCGAGATAACCGCCCGAGCCGACTCCGCTAAAAACCAAATCGATTGATAGGTGCACATAGCGAGTATTCCCGCCGCGCATGACGGCCAGCAGGTTTTTGACGCCGTCCACATTGATCCGCCAAGCCATGGCGGGGTCGAGTTCGCAGCTTTTGAGGGCGCAGTTGCCCGCGGTGTCCAGCACGCTGCGAAACTGAAAGCGGTCAAATAGTTTTTCGAGCGTGGCGCGGTCTTCGGCATTGCAGACGACCACGCCGGGACCGACGAGTCGCCAGTTATCCGCCTGGCGAATCCCCACGACCTGGCTGCCATACCTGGCATAAAAATAAGGGAGCGCGTTATAGCCCGCGACGCCGGAAATGCCGGTAATCAGCAGGGGAAGGGGAAGCGGGGGGACGGAATATGAGTTCATGTACGGCATTGAGGGTTTATCTTTACAGTGTGTACAGCGGAGCTAGGGTTGATACTGACCGTTAGATTTCTCGCTTTGCACAGCACTGCTTTTTATTGAAATTTCGCTTGGTGGCCGCTGGCTTGTTTTGCGGGCCAACGGCCCGGTTCAAAGTCGTGGTTTACAAACAGTAGTGCGAATTCCTTAGGGTTTAAGGATCGTAATCATTGTAGTTTAGACGGTGTCAGCCGCTGCGCGGAGGTCTCGCCCCGTTTGCATAAAATGCATGCGGTGTTTATACCTGAAAAATCCCGTAATTCAGGCGGCAAAGGTGATTTGTGACAGGTTTTTAGAGAAAGTAAAACTGCCCCAGGGGTGTTTCAAAGTTGAAGATTGGAGTTAGTCAAATCAGCCGCCGGGTGCTAGCCCACGCTTAAAGCCACTCCAACTTGGGCTATGATCCACTGTTTTTGGATTGTACAGTGAGCTTCGCGGTACTCCCTCTCCCTTTAGGAGAAAGCAGGGGCGTGGGATTTCTACCGCAACGCGGTTGCGTAACTCAGCCCAGGGTTACCGCGCAGCGGTTTCCCTGGTAAAACGGCAAGCGAAAAAATTTCTACCGCAACGCGGTCGCGTCATGCCCAAATTCACTATCGATTTTTCGCAGATTTGCAATATGCTGGCCGCGCTAGATTTCGCTAGTACGCGGAATACATGCGAAAATAGTGTGACAGTTTAGAAACCAACAGGTAAAATGGAGTTTGTGTATTAACAATGCGCGTGTGAATGGGGGCATAGATGACTAATATTAACGTAGCCGTAAAGTTTGGAATCGTTCGTCAACGATGTCATAACAGCCTGGTGAGCATGAGATTTAGATGCCGACTATCTTGCGAATCGGACCATATCGATTCTACTTTCATAGCCATGAACCCAATGAGCCGCCGCATGTCCATATTGATCGGGACGACTTATCGGCCAAGTTCGGGCTTGAGCCAGTAGGACTCGCTCGAAATCTCGGATTCAAACCCTCGGAACTGCGTCGCATTCAAAAACTAGTAATGCAACATCAACCTGAAATCGTGGAGGCCTGGCATGGGTATTTTGGCACTTACGGCTGATGAACGAGTCGCCGACGTCAAATTTACGAAAGATACATTGAGCGTGGCCCTGAAGGATGGGCGGACCATCATCGTTCCACTCGCTTGGTATCCACGGTTATTCAACGCGACTGTCGCCGAACGAAAAAACTGGCAAATCGCAGGTGGGGGTTATGGCATTTATTGGCCCGATATTGATGAGGATTTGAGCACCGAGGGGCTACTCCGCGGCGCTCCCGCCCCGTTATCGGCAAAGGTCAGTACCCAGAAAAACCCTAGCCGCCGCACAAAGCGGTGAATGGGAGGGTGGTTAAGTCATATAATGAATCCAAAGCTATTGCACCACCAACCGCGATATCTTGATCGTTAGTTGACTTTCAAATGCATCGCATTCACTCAGATAACCGGCCCATCCGTGCTTTTCCTAAAGACCACCCCGCACGCGCCACACTGATTGCCCATATTAAGTGTCGTCGACAATGCATAGGTCGTGAGATTGCGTGGCCGGGCCACGAGGCTGAAGCAATCGACCAAGAATGGTATTCTGTGATTGACGGCAGAAAGAGTAACTTCTCTGGTTTTGCTTACTCATATCTAAGTTTCGATCTCGTTCTGCACGAATGGCTCGATCAAGAATCGCCGTTCGACGCGCATCCTACGCTCGCCCACATCTCCAAACTTTTGGGTATGCTTAACGAATGCGAGAGTGCTTGCGGGAAAGACGAAAACAACGGTGTCCTCCAGCTAATACCCATCGTTCGTAGGTTTCTCACCCTTTGGGATGCCGCAACTAGACATCGTGAGTCGCAAAACGATACTTACGCGCAGAACATCTAGCCAGTCAGTCGGTTAATTGAGCGAATGGCTGAAACAGCATAAAATGCGAAAATTGTGGGACGGCGCACACAATATGCCGAGCGTATACTGCGATTCAGGTTAGCATCGGCGCGATCTATTTCACGGAACAGTAAATCAGTTATACCCCACGAGTTCACATATGGCAGACAGCGACGAAATGGAGACGGTCACCGATCGAGACGACGCGACCTGGATTGCTGATCAACGCAAGATCGTCGAGACATACCTGCAGCATCAAGGTTGCGAGCATGCCGGTGTTTCTTTGGAGCCGCGATGGTACTTGTATCCATATCTAGCTCTCTGGGCCGTGCGATCCAAATTGAATCCCCAGTTGGTTGGGTGGTGGGCAATATCTGGTGATGTACCGACTGATTACATGGCAGCGGCTCGCGAACTGCGAAGCATAGCGGATGTTCTTGCTGCATTTGGTAGGTTATGGCTCCAATCAGCCGAAGCAATGTCACGAGGGGAGCACACGGGAAAAGGCAAGCCTGAAAACGCAATTGAAGTTGCTCCCTTACTGCGTGTTCGAGCAGAGATGATGCAAGAGCTTGCGGAGCAGGTTCGAGCCGAAGAGAGTGAAGAATAATCTGTGAGAGAATATCACCCTACGGATGGTATCGCGGTTGGTGTGTCGTCACTCATTTTTTCTGTTATGTGCATAAGGAAGCGACAATATGTCAGACAACTGGATTACGATTGTACCTGAGGACCCTCGATTTGTTCCCGATGTTTTGAAACAGCGACTTGCACGCGATCGGTTTGCAGAAATTGCACCCGAGGCGGACGAAATCAATATCAAGGTCTCTGAGAATATTAATTTCTTCGATTGTGGAGCAAACTTCGAACGAATCTGTTGTCCATCATGTGCTGCGGAAATCCCGGTCGAATGGTGGCAAGTCCGTATGGATGAAGATCACGATAATGGATACAAACTTGCCCCGTATGCCTCGCCCTGTTGTGGAAAAGTGTTAACGCTGAATGAACTTATTTATGTATGGCCACAAGGATTTGGTCGATTTGCGCTCGATGCAATGAACCCCAAAATCGGCAAGCTGGAAGACAAGTTTAAGATGGAAATGGAGAAGATACTTGCCACTAAATTGCGTGTAATTTATCAACATCTATGATGACCGAGAATTTTAAACGTTTGCTGATGATTGAGGGCGCATCTGGTTTCACGCGGTAAATGCCTAAAAGGTGCGCGGGAATCTATCTTTTTATCTTCACATCGATCCTCTCCGCCCACGTTTTACTGGGTCATTTCCTAGTTTAACATCTCCCCCCTAATCCACATAATCGTTAAACTTTACCAGCACTCCGCGTCGATTATTGGCAGGGAAGCCGAAAATCCTGGGTTGGGGTTTTATGCCCACCTTTGCCTGTTAGACCGCGAAAAATCGCCAGGAGCTGTCATGACCACCGCGGGAATCAGTGGCTGGAATACGTCGGTGGATGGTTCCCCGCGCGGCAAAAAAGGGGAAGAGTCCGCTAGCACGTCCTTTGCGCGATTATTGCAAGCATTTGGCGGGGGTGCCGCGCCCACCAGCGAGTCCCCGGCGGCCGGAACGGAATCCGCAGATCCCCTGGCTGGCGTCGCCACGATCTCCGCCGACCCCGCGCTGGTGGAGCGCTACGATAACGATTTGCAGCTATTGCGCGAGCGAATCCAGGAAATCCTGGCCGAGCTAAACCTGCCCAGCGATGCCGGGCTGACCATTCAGCAAAGCCTGAGCAATAACCTGACCGTTACCGGAGAGGAACCCGCCCGCACCGAACTCGAAACAGCGCTCAATGACGACCCACGGTTGCAACGCTTGTTCCAGGCGGTCAAAAGCCAAGCCGAGCAGCTTGCCCCCAGCTTTGACACCGAGGGAGTATTACCCACCGCGGGCCTAGCGGCGGACGGCAGCATTCAATTACCCGCGCGGTTTTCCCTGCAGATTGAAAACAATCGTATCTCCGCGCGCGTGGGCTAGGGGGTGGAGTACTGGAGAAATGGAGTAATGGAGTAGTGGAGTAATACAGTTCTGCTCCCCTGCCCCCCTGCTCCCCTGCCCCCTCCGCTCCCCCATAATCCCACTCTTTGAATCACTTGTTCGGGGTAGCGTAAACAATCGTCCCCGTCGAGGTTTGCAGTTCCGCTCCTGGTGGCAAATTGCGCCGCAGATACGCCAGGCCCAGGCTGGCCGAGCTATCCGGCAGGGGAGCGATCGACGTGATCCGCCCGACTGGCTTCTCCTGATAAAATAGTGGCAAGGGAGTGGTGCCTGTTAGCCGCTCTGGTGACCATATACGCCGCAGCAATTGATTGACATGTCCCAGGGCATCAATTCGGGCCACTGTTTCTTGGCCCAGATAGCACCCCTTGGTAAAGGAGATGGCTTGCTGGTCGCGGGCGACTTCTTGCGGTAAATTTTCCGTGGTAATATCACCCCCAAACCAGGGATACCCCCCTGCCACGCGGAGCAGGTCAAACGTCTCCCATGGGGCGAACAACTCCGCCGCTGGCCGCTGGAACGTGCTTGCCATCCAGGCTTCGGCAGCGTCGGCCTGTGCCAGCGGCGTGCGCACTAGCCAGGACGGTACGGGAAGCCAATCGACCTGGGCCATCCACAGGTTAAATTCATGTCCCGCCGGATCCTGCGCGCGGAGTTCGCTGCTGATTAATGGTTCCTCTGGCCAGGTTGTGATACCGGCTAGTTGCCATGTAGCTTCATTACCGCAGACCAGCCACGTCGCAACCGCGTTGGTCTGATCGGCCAATTCCACCTGTTCGCGAATGATGTAGCGATCCCAGTGGGGTAGCAGTGTGGCCGCCTGACCCGCCACGGTCATATATGCTAATTCATTTGGAAAAGCCCAAAAGATTCCATGCCCCAGCGTGTGCCCCTTGGCCGTGCAAATGAAGGCCTCTTGCCCCCGGCCCTCCGCCAATTCCCGCACCTTATGGGTGCAAAAGTTATTGGCAAACGTCAGTCGGTCCCGCCCCGCCAGGGTCAGCCAAGTAAGCTGGGAGCTCATTCGCACGAGCAGGGGATATGTCAATTGTGGCAGGGCTGGAGGGGATGGCTGGTCCATGTTAATTCCTTCCCGCTGTGGGCTGGGGCAATGGTTCCAAGTCCACAAATTCCGCATGATGAAAGACGCAACCGCTGGCTGCCGTTTCACAGAGCCGTTGCAAGTCCTCATCTTCCACCAGGGGATGCCAGCCCAGGTCGCTCACTAGATGTTCTGGTAATTCACTCGCTAGGGCCAATCGTGCGTGTTCGCGGGCGTTTTGCAAAATTTTGGCCATTTGCCACCCTGGGACCTTTTCTCGTTCCAGGACTTCCGGCACTTCGTCGGCAAATCCTGATTGCGCCCATTCCAGCACTCCCGCCGGTGGCATGACGGACAGATCGGTGTAAAGCGCCAGGCTGCCGCCACGCTTGACATATTGCAAATACCTTGCTAATTGCAAAACCACATTTTCCCAACTGGAGCTGGTAGCACCATTTAGCCCGGCAATCACCAATGGGACTGGAGTTCGCAAACCGGCTCCCCATGCTTGACGGCCAAAATCGGCTCCCCACTGACAGACAGAATCCAACATGCCAGCGGAAACAGCTAGCACATCCCCTGCCGGTCCAGGAACCACTTGCACGCAAAATTGCACGCCTAAGAGCCAATCGGGGGAGTGGGTAATTTCTGGAGCCTTGCCTGACTTGGGTGGCTTGGCGGATTTGAGTGGCTTGGGGGATTTGGTCAGATTGGCCAAGCTGGCGTTAATGGCTCGCCCACGAGCGGCCAAATCGGAGAATTCTGGATACAGCAAACTGCGCTGCACGGGAGTTTTTCCTGTCAGATCCGTCGTTGAATTCGAGTTCGTCCAGCTTGCGCAGCCCACGGGAATAATCAAATCCGCGTCCAGCAGTCGTCGGTTAAAGTAAATCGGCGCCGCGGACTCGTCAGCGGCCAGATAGCCCAGGTCGTTACGTTGATCGGGATGGTGCAGCGCCAACGTGGGTGCATCGGAGCTTTCCGCTGGCCAAATCTGGCGTAGTTGTGCGAGTTGTGCCTGTGCGGCGCCATCCAAAAGGACGGTAAGCCGCGCGGCGTCAACATTTTGGGCGAGTAAATACTTGCAAATTGCCGGGACGATCGTTGCGACCTGGGGCAACTGGGGATCGACAGCTAGCACGATTTGGTCCCCCGGAACGGTTGCCGCCGCCAAGGGGGGAAAATCACGCGGATGATGCAGGGCTGTTTGTACAGTCGAGGCCAAGTCCGCGACTGCGGCGAGCGTGGGGAGTCCATAGTGCGTCAGTCGACAACTGGTGTCAACCGGCACAAGAATCTCACTTTGCTGGCCATATTTTAACCGTGCTGGCATGCAAGCCGACCCGCGCGACAGGTGTTAATTCGGGGAGGTTATTAAATTAGGGTATTTGGCATCATAGCCCCCCATGTGCAGGGGTCAAGGCAGGGGATGTTGGTCAAGGCTGCTCCGGTTCGTACAAGGAATTCGGTTGCTAGCCCATTCCCAGGGAGATAACGAGAGAATTGCCTGGTCACCAGGTGTCAGCGGCGTATTTCCTGCTAAACTCCCCCAGATCGAGCTTTACGCAAAACCTCTGGAAAGAAATAATTCCCCAGCGGAAGACTCTCTTGATTATTTTTGCTTGATTTTTGCCAGCATGTGCCATGAAACTGCCGCTCAAAATATTGGTCCTGATGATCGGGTTGGGGATGATTTCCTGCGCTGGACTGCCCGGTTGCGGAAGAGCTGTTCCCGAACCTAATTCCCAACAACCCGCCGCAACGGTGGCTAATAATACCACTGGCGGAACAGTTCAGCCACCCGCGCAAGGTGCTTCCTCCACCGCCCCGCCGATTACCGATTCGGTCAATTTTGTGCCAAAATCCGTTGTCCCGGCGGGAACGCCTGTTGCAGCTCCGACTACAGCCCCCATTCCCCTGGCGGCCGCCGATTCGGCGGTGGGAATCTTGCAACGGATGGCGCAGGCGTACCGCGTTGCGGAGACTTACGCCGATCAAGCGTACGTGCGGCAAAAGTTTGTGCGCAATGGCCAGGAATTTACATTAGAACAGCCGTTGCAGGTTGCCTTTGCGCGGCCCAACAAACTGCGGCTCGAGTGTTATACGTTGAAACTGGTGAATGATGGCCAAACCGTGCGCGGGGCGGTGGAAAATACCGAAGGAGTGCTGGAGTTGCCCGCGCCGGGACAACTGACGCTGGATAACCTGGTGTTAGACGCGACCATGCAAAACATCATCAACCAGGGCTTTGCCGGGACACCGTTGCAGCCTTTGTTGCTGTTGGGTGATGACGCCTTATCGATGATTTATCAACCCAGCCTGCAACCCCGCTTGGCGGTCGAGGGGCGGCATGAAAACCGCCTGTGCCACCGGGTGGAAATTCCCTCTCCCGCGGGTGTGTTGACTTTGTGGATTGACCAAGAGAGCTATATTTTGCGGCGGGCCGATTATCCGTTGGATGGCCTGCGGGGCGAACTGGAAAAGGGGGGGCCGGTGTCGGATTTGCAAATGTTCGCGGATTTTTCGCAAGCACAGTTCAATTCGCGGCTCGCGCCAGAGGCTTTTCAATTTGCCGTCCCTCCCGGCGCGCTGCTTGTCAAGCGGCTGATCTCCTTTCCTCCACCGTTGTCGCCGACGCCCCTCCTGGGAAAACCGGTTCCCAACTTTGAATTTGTGGCGCGAAATGGAGATAAAATAACGCCCCAAACCATGCGGGGAAAAATTCAGGTGCTCTTGTTTTGGGGGGTGGACAATCCCGCCAGCCGACAAATCTTGCCGTTGTTTGCGGAACTTGCCCAGCGCTACGGGGAGATGTCCGCGCAGCTCGCCTTTACGCCCGTCAATGTGGATGACGCCCAGGTCACGAACGAGACCATCGCCAACACCTTGTCCCAGTTAAACATTACTTTGCCGACCTTGCGCGATCCGCAATTGGATGCAAAGAAATCACTAGGCGTGGACGTTATTCCTTCGCTGCTAGTCCTGGATGCCGCGGGGAACATCGAGCATCATTGGCCGGAATTGCTGCTAAATATGGCTAGCACGTTGCCGCCGTTTTTGGATGCCCTGTTGGCGGGCAAATCCACCGCCGCCGCCTCTTTTGAGGATTTTCAGTTACGTCTGGCCGAATATCGCCGCTATCAGCAAATGCCTCCCCAGGCACCCGGGACCGTGGCCGAAATTCCGCTGGCTCCCGCGGCGACCCAGGCCAGTGCCCCCAGTAAACATCGTTTGGAACCGCTGTGGAAATCATCCGCGGGACAATTGGCGCAGGGAGGTAATATCTTGGTCATCGAAGCGGGCGCCGGCGACCCCCAGGTGTTGGTATTGGATGGTTCGCAGGCGGTTTGTCAATTCGATAGCGCGGGCAAATTGATCCAGCGGCACGAGTTGGGCTTGCCCCCCCAAACACCGGTGACCACCCTGCGTACCGCGGTCGGCGCCAACGGCCAACGTAGTTATTTGTTATTTCATCCGTTTGAAAAGCATGTCCATCTCTTTAATGAGCAATGGCAAAAGACGCTCAGCTATCCCCAACCACAGCAACAGGGGCAAGATCAAATTACGGATGCTCAATTGATTGACTTGGATGGCGACGGCGAACTGGAAATTGCCCTGTCGTATACCGGTCTGACCGGTGTGCGGCTGGCCAAGCTGGATGGCACCGACCTGGGGGGAAACCGCAAGGATATCCAGTTTGGCCTACGCCTGGCCTATAGCGAACCGGACGCCCAGCGGCAGCGTCTGCTGTTTTGTTCCACGGCACAGGGTAATATCGTGCCGCTGGATTTCCAGTTGCGGGCCGCCACCCCGTGGACCATTCCCGATGTGCGGCTCTTTGGAATTGTCGGCGGAGATGTGCAACCTCTGGGCGTACGGCAGTACCTGGGTTATACCTTGGCGGCCAGCAGCGCCACGCGCCTCTTAGCGCTGGATAAGACGGGCAAGCCGCTGTGGAGTTATGATCTGCCCGCCGGCGTGCACCAGGTGCCGATCGACTTTTTATGCACGACCCCTTTGGTAGGCCAGGCCAACCGCGCATGGTTGATGGCGGGGGCGGATGGCTCGATTCATTTGGTTGATGCGGCGGGAACGTTGATTGATAAATTTGCCACTGGACAGGTCCTTAGCGGGATCGGGGGATATGTGACCGCGGATGGCCGACAGTCGGTCATTTTGACCTCTAGCGGCCAGGAACTAACCGCCTGGAAACTGACGCCGCTAGAGTCCGCCAGCCAAAAATAGTAGAATGTATTTCTCTCAATCCGTGAGAGGGTGGAATGGAGTTTGGAGTTTAGAGAAGTGGAGTTGGGTGATGATGACATTGTACTCCTCTCACTCCGTGAGAGGTGCAGAGTGAAGGAGACTTAGAATGGCCGTATTTAGCGTCTCAACACCGAACGGCGGTAATAGATACATCACACGGAGTGTGATGATGACATTGTACTCCTCTCACTCCGTGAGAGGGGTATCGGCTGCTCGCGATAAATGAGGATGTTTTGCGGATTGCCAGGTTTTGTTGCAAATCAAAGATTATCCCATGACCACCGCCACCACCGAAAAACAGCTCGATTTGCCCGCTTATGCCCGGGAAGTGGCCTCCGCCGCCCGCGCGGCGTCCGTGGAGTTGGCCCAGGTCTCCTCCGCCGTAAAAAATGCGTGGCTGCAAAGCGCGGCGACTGAATTGCGAGCGCAGACCGAAGCCATCCTGGCCGCCAATCAACGCGATCTGGCGGCCGCTCCGGATTACGGCTTGACCCCCGCCGCGGTGGATCGATTAAAACTAACGCCGGCGCGGATCGCGGCCATTAGCCAGGCCCTAGTAGAGATCGCCAGCTTGCCTGATCCGGTGGGCGAACTCATCGAAGGCCACATCCGCCCAAATGGTTTGGAAATACAAAAAGTACGCGTCCCCCTGGGTGTGGTTTTTTTTATCTATGAGTCGCGGCCTAATGTGACGGCGGACGCGGCGGCGATCTGCCTGAAGAGCGGCAACGCGGTGATCTTGCGGGGGGGGAAGGAAGCCGCGCACTCCAGCCAGGCGATCGTGAAAATCCTGCGGGAGTGCCTGATCCGACACGGTTTGCCAGCGGCGGCGGTGCAGATTGTGGAGACGACGGATCGGGCCGTGGTGGGGCATTTTTTGGAATTGGCCCAATACATTGATGTGGCAATCCCCCGGGGAGGAGAAGCCCTGATTCGCCGCGTCACGGCCGAGGCCAAAATGCCGGTCATCAAACACTTTGACGGCAACTGCCATGTGTATGTGGATGAACACGCCGACTTGGATCTGGCCGAGAAAATCATCATCAACTCGAAATGCCAGCGCATGGGTGTGTGCAATACGGCGGAATCGCTAGTGATTCACGCGGCGGTGGCAAAAGACTTTTTGCCCCGCATCGCCGCGGCGCTGGCCGCGCGGGGCGTGGAATTGCGGGGGGATGAACGCACCCGGCGGATGGTGCCCGCGGCGACACCCGCCACCGAGGAAGATTACGGCAAGGAGTATTTGGGACCGATACTTTCGTGCGTGGTGGTGGACACCCTTCCCGCGGCGATCGAGCATATCGGACGGTATGGGTCCAAGCATACCGACGCCATTATCACGCGCGACTTGGCCGCGGCCCGCGCTTTTGCCGCGCGGGTGGATAGCTCGGCGGTGATGATCAATGCCAGCACCCGTTTTAACGACGGGGGGGAATTTGGCTTGGGGGCCGAGATTGGCATTAGCACGGACAAGTTTCATGCGCGTGGTCCTTGCGGACTCAAGGAATTAACCACGTACAAGTATATTGTGTATGGAACGGGCCAAATTCGCGAATAGCGGCCCGATTCCGTCGCCACGCCCCTAGATGGATGTCGGCAATAGGAATTTTAGCGCAAGGAAGCCACGCATGGCCGATCTGTTAAGTCAAAACGAAGTCGAAAGCCTGCTTTCCGCCATGGAGACGCAGGCCCCGGCAAAAACATCGACCCTCTTGCCGGAAAGTCCCGCCCACCCCGTCCCCCGCGTGCGCGAGAAAGTCACTCCGTATGACTTTAAGCGTCCAGAGCGCGTGGGCAAGGAGCAAATGCGCTCCCTGCAGTCCTTGCACGAGGGGTTTGGGCGAAATTTTGGCGCGTCATTGTCGGGCATGCTGCGCAGCATCGTCGAAATGAAACTCACCAGCGTGGACCAACTGACCTACAGCGAATTTGTGTTCAGCCTGGAAAATCCCACCTGTTTTAACGTGCTGCGGGCCGATCCACTCGAGGGAAATCTGATCCTAGATATCAATCCGGCAATTTTGTATCCAATCATCGACCGCATGCTGGGGGGGGGAAAGGACTCTGGCCCAATTTCACGCCGGCCGCTGACCGAGATTGAATTACGGTTGGTGGGGCGGATCACCACGCTGTTTTTGGAAGAGCTGAAGCACGCTTGGGAAAACGTCCTGGAGCTAAATTTGTCCCTGGATCGCGTGGAAAGCAATCCGCAACTGGTTCAAATCGTCCCTCCCAATGAAGTTGTCATCTTGATCTGTTTTGAGCTGACGCTGCAGGATGTGCGGGGAATGCTTAGCCTGTGCATTCCCTTTAATAGCATCGAACGAATCGGTAACAAGCTTACCGCCAATAATTGGACCTATGGGCGTAAATCGAGCACGCCCGAAACCGTGGAGGCCCTCAGTCGGCATCTGCGGGGGGCGCTGGTGGAAATGGAAGTCCAACTGGCCGAAACAAAAATCACGACAGGAGAACTGATCGGTCTGCGGGTGGGAGATATCATCACCACTAATAAAGACCAGCGCGAAGCACTGGCGGTGCTGGTCTCGGGTGTTCCCAAATTTTCGGCCAAGGCGGGGGTCTTTAAAGGGAATAAAGCCATTCAAATCGAGCAGGTACTAGTGCGTGAGCCAGCCCCCCCATCCACCCCGGCCCCCGCCGCCTCCCCGACTGCCGCTCCCCCACCCACGGCCAAGAAAAAGTAACCACCGAACATTCCTTAGCCAGCGGCGTCAGCAAGGGACCACACTCAGCCCGCCGCGTTAGCCAGGGACATTTGATTTGGTATTTCAATTTTCAGATCAGAGATTTGAGATCCCATATTCGAGATTTCAAATTTCAAATCTGAGATTTGGGAACTTAATACTCCCTTACGTTTTCGTGATCTACTGCTTCGTACCGCCAGACTGCTTCGTATCGTCAGAGTTGGCCCGCCGGGCAAAAAAGACCGCTCCCCCTAATACTGCCAAGGCCGGCAGTTGCAGGACCAAATTCCCCCAAAATTCTTCATCTGATTGACGTGAGCCCTGCACCAGCACCAGCGTCGTAAAGCAAGCCAACGCCAGCCACGCATAGGGTAACGACCGACTGGTCATCCGCATGGCCAGGATTAATAAAATCAGCCCCCCGATAATGGATATCTGGTCAACCCACAACGCATCATTAAAGATCGCTTCCACTTTAAAGCGGATATCATCGGGCTCTCCTTTTTCCTCTGCTGTCGCCCGCTTGAATTCTTGTTCAATGATTTCCGTCTTGCTGATGTACGACAAAATGTGGGTAAGTACCACTAATAATCCCACCGTCCCCACCAACAGTACCGCCAGCGTGTGGGCCAGGCGGGGCGTTAATAACTGCTCCACGCCTAAACGGTCACTCGCGCCCGGCAGGGGTAATTTGACCGCCGCGGCGGTTTCCTTCTCCTCCGGCGGGCGGAACTTATGTTTTTGTTTTGCCATAAAGCATGCGTTTGATAAAAAACCATGATTGCCGCGGGAATTAAACCGCCAGCCGTGGAGTGGTGGGTCAAAACGATGTTCCGTTTAACCCGCCGCGGGAATCAAGTTGCCTGTTTGGGGCAAGGTGGCCCTGCGGCGGGGTGGCCCGCCGGCAAAGATCGCCAGTACCGCCTCTACCAGCATGAGCGCGGCCAAAACCAAAAGCACCACGCCGGCCCAGGCGACCGGATCGCTGCTCCATCGCCAGCTTTGCGCCGTCGAGTCCCAAAACTTGGCCCTGGTCATGGTCATTAGCGCCCAACTGCTCATTACGTACATCCAGACGGTTGGAATTCCCGTGACCAGCCATACCCACATCGCCCTGCGCGTTCGCCACAACCAGACGGTCACGCCCAAGAGCGTTAGAGCGGCCAACAATTGATTGCTAGCGCCAAATAAATCCCAAAATGTCCGCCACATGGGCTGGGGTTTGCCGTTGACCACCAGCGGATCCAGCAGCACAAAATAAAGTGGCACACCCGCGGTCAAAACAGTGCCAATCAAGCGTCCGATCCAATCGGGCCGGCCGATCAACTCTTGAATAATAAACCGGCCCAACCGGACGCAGACATCCAGCGTGTCAAACACAAATGTGCTAAACGCCAAGAGCGCGAATGACGCCGCCAGCGTCGCCGGAATGCCAAAGGACTGCACAAACGAGCCGATTCCGTTGGCATAGACCGCGTTAGGCGATTTACCCGTCAGGGGGGAATCCGGAGCCAGGATCATCACGCAGGAGAGCGAAATGATGGCAATCATCGCCTCCAGCAGCATCGCCCCATACCCGATGGGCTTGGCGTCGGTTTCCACCCGGAGTTGTTTAGAAGTAGTCCCGCTGGCGATCAGCGAATGAAATCCTGAACACGCGCCGCAGGCAATCGTAATAAACAACATGGGGAACAGATCAACCGGCCCTTTGCCCAGTACATCCACCCGCCAGCCACGAAATTGGGGGTATTGAATCGTTTGCGGAGTTAGCAGCATCCCCACCGCTCCCGCAGCCAGCGCCACATACAAAAAATACCCCCCTAAATGTCCCCGTGGTTGCAAAAGCAGCCACACCGGCAACACCGCCGCCACCAGGCAATAGCCCAAAAGAATCACATCCCACAATTTGTGGGCTTGAACCTGGCTGATTCCCAACAGGGATTCTAAGTCCAGCGGCAAAAAAGGCCCGGCATAAATGGCCAGCCCGATCAGCGGCACAAAAATTAGCGTGGCCATCGTCAGCGATAGCTTTGTATAACGCAGCAATATGCCCATGATAATCGGCAGCGCCAGATAGATGAGCGAAGAGGTGGCAATGGCCGCTCCTTGAATTTCGTGTCTGGTGGGGGGCTGATCGGCGGAAACGACTGCCTTTTCGCCGGATTCTAGATTAAATGTTCCCACAAAGGACTGCGCCGTGATGTCCGTGAACGCCACGATAATGTACACCAGCGCGATCCAGATAAAACTGAGAAACAGCAGGTACGACCGCTGGCTCATGTGTTGGCGGACAACCTCGGCAATGGACTGGGCCTTGTGCCGAATACTGGCTACCAGAGCCGTCAAGTCATGCACACCGCCAATGAGAATGGAGCCCACCAAGATCCAAATGAGCGCCGGTAGCCACCCAAAAGTGATCCCGGCCAGAATGGGTCCGACGATCGGTCCCGCCGCGGCAATTGCCGAAAAATGCTGGCTGAGCAAAAATTTGGAGTCGGTCGGCACATAATCCAGATCATCGCGCAGTTCCACGGCGGGCGTCTTTGTGCGCGGGTCTAGCCGCAGCAGTCGCGCCAAAAGCGTCCCGTAGGTCCAATAGGCCGTTAATAAAATTCCCGCCGCTCCGAGGGCAATTCCCGCCAACGTCATCGTAAAGTTCTCCCTAGTTGTGCCGTCCCCAGTTTAACACGACCGCCAGAGTTTCGCAGCACTCCTTTGTTTTCCTTGGCAAAAGTCCTATAATTGCCCGCTTCGCGACACTGTGTTCCTGTTCCTAGCGAACGCCAGGGACGCTTTTGGGTCCCAACATTTTTGCCAAATAATCCCTCCCCTTTCCACTTTTGCCAGAGGATTCTTGCATGCCCGAACAGTTGGTCATCATCGGCAGCGGTCCGGCCGGCTGGACCGCCGCCATTTACGCCGCGCGGGCGAATCTGCAGCCGTTGCTCTACGAAGGGGCAATAACGCTTGAAAACCAAGTCAATAGCACACTCCCCCTGGGTCAACTCGCTCTGACCACGGAAGTCGAAAATTACCCCGGATTTCCCGCAGGCGACCTCGAGTCGTACCTGGACCATGCTATTTTGCCCGCCCGCCGCGAACTGATGGCCCCTCATATGAAAGAAGGGGTCAGCGGCCCGGAACTCATGGAATTGATGCGGCAACAGGCACTCAACTTTGGCACGCGAGTGGTCACCGACGACATCGTCAGTGTGGACTTTAGTGATCGGCCGTTTCGGCTGCAAAGTCTTGCGGGGGAATCGCTTACGGCAAATTGTGTCATCGTCGCCACGGGCGCGCGGGCCAATTACCTGGGCCTGCCCAGCGAAGACCGATTCAAGAATCGCGGGGTAAGCGCCTGCGCCGTATGCGACGGGGCGTTGCCGCGCTTTCGCAAGAAACCGCTGGTGGTGATCGGAGGGGGTGATTCGGCGGTGGAGGAAGCGACCTACCTGGGCAAGTTTGCCAGCAAAGTGTATCTGGTCCATCGCCGGGATAAGCTGCGGGCGAGTAAGATCATGGCCGAGCGGGCGATGAACGACAAACAGATTGAAATTGTCTGGAACCACGAATTGGCCGAGGTCCTGGGGAATGATCAACAAGGGGTCACCGGGGTTCGGCTAAAAAATACCGTGGATGGCAGCGAGCAAGAGCTTGCCGCGGGGGGGATGTTTTTAGCTATTGGACATACGCCGAATACCAAGTTTCTGAATGGCCAATTAGCCACCACGGAAAAAGGGTACGTGCGCTGGACGGTCCCTTTCCGGACAAATACCAGCGTGGAGGGGGTCTTTGCCGCGGGGGATGTGGCGGACGACTACTACCGCCAGGCGATCACCGCCGCGGGAAGCGGCTGCATGGCGGCCCTGGACGCCGAGCGCTGGCTAGCGGGGCACTAAGTGGTTTTTGGTATATGGAATTTGGTGAGGCAGAGAGTGGTGACAAGCCGCGAATTGAAATCTCCAGATTTCAAATTTGAGATTCTTGATTTCAGAAATGCATTTATCACTGAGGACTGGAGCAGACACGGAGGCGCACGGAGAAGCATAAATAGGACGCGGATGCACGCGGTAGCGCAGCAGATTTTCGCGGAACTGTAATTGGAAATTCTTAATGCAAGAACTGGAAACAAACTACTTTATTAATACCCGACTTCATTTCTTCTCTGTGAATTTCTCCGTGTACCCAGTGTCTCAGCGGCTTATGAATTTCCTCGGTGGCTTAGAAATTTTATGACTGACAACTTCTCCGTGCCGCTCCTGTCTTTATTCCGCGACTCCGAGCTAAACGAATTCCTATTTGTTTTCATTTTTGAGTAACCCATGACTACTCTTTCCATCAAGGCGGCATTGCAACCCGCGGCCATCGGTCAATCCGTCACCCTCCGCGGTTGGGTTCGTACCCGTCGTGACTCCAAGGGAGGGTTCTCATTTATCGAGCTGAACGACGGCACCAGCCAGGCAAATCTGCAGGTCGTGGCCGAGGCCGCGCTGCCTAATTACGAAAGCGAAATCAAAAAGCTGGCAGCCGGTTGTAGCGTCAGCATCACCGGCGAACTGCGGGCTTCTCCCGCCAAAGGACAGGCGACGGAACTGCTGGCCAAAGAGGTCGTCGTGCATGGTTGGGCGGACCCGGAAACCTATCCCCTACAAAAAAAGGGGCATACCTACGAATTTTTGCGAGGGATCGCCCATTTGCGGCCCCGGACCAACACCTTTGGGGCGATCGCCCGCGTGCGCAACCGGGTCAGCTACACGATTCACCAGTTCTTTCAGGAACGGGACTTTTTGTATGTTCACACGCCGATTATCACGGCCAGCGACTGCGAAGGAGCGGGAGAACTCTTTCGCGTGACGACTCTCGACCTGGAAAAGCTGCCCAAAACAAACGACAAGGTCGATTATGCTAGCGATTTTTTTCACAAAGCGGCGTATTTGACCGTCAGTGGTCAACTCAATGGCGAGACCCACGCCTGCGGACTGGGTAAGATCTACACCTTTGGGCCGACGTTTCGGGCCGAAAACTCCAACACGTCGAGACACTTGGCTGAATTTTGGATGGTAGAGCCGGAGATGGCGTTTTATGACCTGGCCGACAACATGGACCTGGCCGAGGCGTTTCTCAAGCGGATCATCAGCGACGTGCTAACTCACTGCGGCGACGAGCTGACGTTTTTTGTCGAGCGGGTGGAAAAAACGGTGCGGGACAATCTGGAAAAAGTGGTTGGCAGCGAGTTTGTCCGTTGTTCCTACACCGAGGCGATCACGCATCTGGACAAGGCCAGCCAAAAGTTTGAATACCCGCACGAGTGGGGGCGCGACCTGCAATCGGAGCACGAACGCTATCTGACCGAAGTCGTCTTTAAGAAGCCGGTTATCTTGTATGACTATCCGCGGACGCTCAAGCCGTTTTACATGCGGGTCAATGACGATGGCAAAACCGTCCGGGCGATGGATATTTTAGTCCCTGGCGTGGGAGAGATCATCGGCGGCAGCCAGCGCGAAGAACGCCTGGACCTGCTAGAGTTGCGGATGCGGGAGCAGAATCTCGACCCCGCGGCTTATGGCTGGTACAGCGACCTGCGGCGTTACGGCACGGTCCCGCATAGCGGCTTTGGCCTGGGACTGGAACGAATCCTGTTGTTTTTGTCCGGCATGGGAAACATCCGCGATGTGATCCCGTTCCCCCGCACGCCGGGGAATGCGGAGTTTTGAGTGTAGGGAATGGGGAACGGGGAACTGGGAACGGGGGATGGGCGTTTAGCCGCGACGCGCAGCGGAGCGCGCCTGGGAGCGGCCTTTTGCTAATAGCGTGGTAGAGCGAGACGTGTGCAAAAATCCCAAATTTGAAATTCCAGATTTGAGAATGATATGATAGGTGGGTGTTTCGCGTGAAACTCAATTCAGTGGACTTTCCAGACTTATATTAAAAATCTCCTTTCCGCCGGAGTATCAAATCTATGCAAAGTAGAGTCTTAATTTAAGTCGCTTTTGCCGTATTCAATTTATTGCTTTGCCTGGTAATTGTTTATTGGTACAACATTCGGCAAGGTACCACTTACACTCAAACCAGCCAGTATTTTAGCGGTCTGAAACGATACCCTGATTTAACCCATCATCGTTTCATTTTTGATCAAACTCGTGTCGGTAGCACTTCAGGCTCTGGGCCAGTCATTGTATTTGGAAAACCGGTCCATTTAACTGAAAAAAATCAGCCTGGTCACTTCGGAACGCGGCGAATGCTCGGGCATCGCGTAGCTCAGAGTCACATAACCATCTGGAAGTTTGACGCCAAAGGAGAGTTGGTTTATCCTTGTTACCGGATCACGAATCAAGGAAAAATTCTAAAGAGCAATTCGTCTATCTTGTTTGACGTGTGTGAAGAAGCCCAGGAAATCCAAGTAACTCAAATCCCTGATCCCGAATTGCGATTAGCTACTGAAAGAGAATCGAAAATCGCTCAATTGACTGGTTGGTTAAGTCACTAGCAAGCACATTCGAAAGTTGTTTTCCAGCAAACAAAGTCTAGCCACCAAACTTCACTTCTCCAGCCTTCCCCTTCGGCAACGGAGTTGCCTCCTACAGTTCCCTGTTCCCCGCGCCCTGTTCCCTAATCTCCGGCAACGAGACGCTGCCTACTACATTACTCCAGCGGGTTCACCACCAGCCCACCTAGCAGCTTGGGGTAAAAATACGTGCTCTTGGCGGGCATGACTTCATTGTGCAGGCTGATCCGGCGGATATGGTCCACCGTCGCGGGCATGACCAGCGCCGCCAGTTCAAACCGCCCCCCGCTGCTCACCACGCCAGTGGCGTCGCGCCCCGCCACGTCTCCCGCTTCCAGCGATTCGACCACTTCTTCGACCGAGTGGACATATTTGGCCTTAGGCAGGTCTTTGGCTCCCAAAATCGTCTCCACCAGCAATCGGTGCAAAATCGCCACCCCCAGGCCGTGCCAGTCCGTCGAATGTTCCTGCGCGATCTCCGCCATTTTCTGCTGACCGGCGGGACTAAGCTGCGCTAGCGTCCACCTTTCATCCGACTGGGTGAATAGGCCCAGCGTCCCTTGATTATTGCCGGTTTCGATCTCTTGCCAGACGCTAGCGGCCTGGCCAGCTCCTTCACCCACGATGCGGGTGGAGAAATAGGGGTTAAGCTTGGTGGCCAGTTCCATTGCGGTCATGGGCGCTAATCCCCGAAACAGGCGATGGGTTGGTAACACCAACAGGCCCGGATCGTCCATGCCGACGCACATCATCAGGACAAAATTCGCCGGGTGGTGGTCCGGCAGTGAACCGCCGTTGGCCGCGGCGATTTCATCGCGATAGTTGCAGGCGGTCTCGTAACGATGGTGGCCATCCGCGATAAATATTTGCTTATCGCTCATCAGGCGGGTCACGGTGGCGCACAGTTCGGGACTGGTAATAGGCCACATCCGGTGGATAACGCCCAAGTGGTCCCGTGCTTCTAGCGGGGCTGTAGTCCCCAGATGCGCTTCCAGTTGGTTCTGGATAGTGTTGGTGGGATCGGGAAACAAGCCAAAAATCTGGCTCAGATTTGCCTGACAGGCTTTCATCAGTAGCAGTCGGTCGGCCTTGGGACCGCTCAGCGTTTCCTCATGGGGAAAGACCTGCCCCTGGCCGAACCGCGTTAACCGACAGCGACCCATGAATCCGCGGCGGGTCACGGTTTTGCCATTGGCCTGAAAAATCTGGTGATAGACGTAAAACGCAGGTTGGGTTTCGGCTTGTAACACACCCTCTGTTCGCCAATTGGCCAAAAACCGGGCCGCGCGGGCGTATTTGTTGTTGGCCTGATCATCCCCCGGTTCCTCGCGGTTCAGTTCCACCCGCACGAAATTAGCCGGATGCAGTTTGTACAGGTGGTCGTGCAGGGAGGCATCGATCACGTCATAGGGAGGGCAGACCACGTTAGTCAGATCTCCCACATGTTTTTGGTCGTAACGCAATCCGCGAAAGGGTTGAATGTCGGGCATGATAAAAAAAGCGAGAAACGAGCGGGAACGTAGTAATTCTTGAAAGCGCGAGGCACCCATGATCGGGGGTGCCACGTGAAACAGGGAAAGTTGGGAATGGTTTACCGGTGAAGGTAGCTGTAGTCTGCCGCGCACGGGGGGGAATTGTCAAAGGGGAGGCGAGGTCAAGGAAAAGAATACCATACAAGCGGAAACAGAGATTTTTATAGGCGCTCGCAGCAATTCCATACCGGAAGTATGGAAAGACAACAATCCAAAATGCTGCGCTAAACCGCAGAAAATCACGAGTTGAAGTCAAGTTAACTCACGGAAATTCGCTACTCATTCAAACACCACGCTAGCAAAATCCTTACAAAGTTGGGCAATTATTTTGGCTAGAATAGAAATCGATGAAGTTCATTTTGCGCCGCTCCAATTCATTGACCTAAATCTCTTCTTCCTCTAACACAAGTGGGGTACTGGCAATTTTTGTGCAGTTCCTAAATCTCGCCCAGTTTACTTTTTTTGGGCGAGTCAGTTTGTACTTTTTTTAAGGGGAGTCGCTCATGAGTCGTCGTTCGCTTCGCTTGGCCCTTGCGGCCAGCGTCAGTCTCGTTGCCCTTGGCGCAAGCACGGTCCACGCCCAGTTTATGCCCCCGGCCGTTAACGTTCCTGCGGGCGAATCTGCTCCGGGTGCTTGGCCATTCCGCCTGAGTGGCGTCAATTTGGAAATTGCCCCGGTCCCAGGCTCGGTTTACAACACAACAAATCAAAACAATCTTTCCGTGGTGCCAACCGATTTTGGGCCATACAAATGGACCGATACCCGACATAACCAAGGTGACTTTGCGTTGGTGATCGGCCCTGCGGATACCAGCGTCAATTCCAATCCACCCCTGCCACCGGATCCGGCTGCGAACAACTTTGCCCCCTCTACTGGTCCGACCACCCATGGCTGGCGCGTCAATCACGCTGCTGGCTTTCCCATTGCCACTGTCCGGGTCAATGGCCGCGACAACTTGGACACGATTCCCTCGACTCCGGGAACTCCGGTGGGAACAGTCTATGGCACCGCTAGCTTTAACGCCCAATTCGCCCAAGGTACGTCCTATAACATGCTCACCGGCAATTATGGCAACGGTGGGAATGGCGCGAGCGACTTGGTGATTGGGATTGCCGGAGCACCGGCCCAGGAAGGAAGCATGAACGTCGCTGCTGCGTTTTTCCCTTATAGCCAGGGTTGGATTGGTGGTTTTGTGGATGGCAGCAACATCGGGCCTGCCGGCGAGGTGAATTATCTCTCCCCCTCGGCGGGAATTCGCTCTGCCAGCCCAAAGGTGCTGTCGGACTCCTTTAACGCCGCACCCAATGTAACCTGGCAGTTGAATCCCGGCACTTCCGCCTACGATGATGGTCGCGCGGTTGTCAATTTGGGGACGGGCCGGTCGAATAGCGACGGGATGCTGTTTGTGACCCAGTTGGATGACGACAGCAATCTGGAAATCGCCGCCGCCACCCCCAACACCACGGGTGGTTGGAATGTGGCCATCCGGAATGACGGCAACTTTGACACAACAGGCGCGACTTTGGCCCCGATTGCTGGCAACGATTCCGATTTCGGTTACTTGTATATCCCCTATGACGCCAATAATTTGGTGGGTGGACGGATCGATGGCTCCACCGGAAATGCGTTTGCCGGCGAAGCGGCGGGGAGCTTTACGTTGACTCGGACGGCCGCGGGCGTCTACGAGTTGGAAGTCACCGGCGAAACCGGCAGCGACGGGATGCTGATCCTGTCCAATGCCGATGGCAATGGCAACCCCGGTGGCCTGGCTGATCGCTCCTTCCTGTCGTATGAATACAACAGCGGCACCGGCAAGTTTGTGATCCAGGCTCGGGAAGGGATCGCGGGTACCAATCCCGTTACTGGCGGAACTTTCCCCCTGACCGACACGGATTTCTACTTTGCCTATGTGGACTTTAGTAATCCCATGACCCCTGTGGCTCAAAGTTTCACATGGAACGTGGCAACGGGCAACTACAAGGATTTTGGCAATTGGTCCCCCAATGGCCGTCCAGTATTGACCGAAAACGCCACCATCGGCAACAACGGCACGGCGGAAATCAGCTTTGACAATGTCGGCACCGACGCCGCCATGGCGCGTGATCTTTCCATTGGCACAACCAGTGGCAGCGGCACCGTGCTGATGACCGCTGGCGAACTGTACCTGGGGAATCGTCTGTATGTGGGGGACAGCGGCACGGGAACACTGACCCAGGACGGCGGTTTGGTGCGGATCGAACTGCAAGGGAGCGAAGACCTGCACATTGGCAACCAACTGGGCAGTGTCGGCGTGTACAACTTGAATGGCGGGGAATTGGCCGTGGGTGACGACCTGTTGATCGGCGCTAACGGAACCGGAACGCTGAACATCAACGGCGGCGTGATCCTGCGTGCCGGTTATACCGTCATCGGTGATGAAGATGCTGGCACCACCGGCGGCGCGGCCGCCACGGGTACGCTCAACATGACCGCGGGGGGCTTGACTTTGGCGTTTGGCGATATGGAAATCGGCGACGAAGGGACCGGCACCGCCAATATCAGCGGCGGCGTGCTCAATGTGCCGGAGCGGATTTCCATCGGTAATAGGGCCTTGGGGACGGGTGCCTTGAATGTCAGCGGCGGGGCGATTATCAACACCCGCGACTTGGGGATTGGCTTTCGCGGCCAAGGAACTCTCAAGGTCACTGGAGATACCGCCTTTGTCACTGCAACCCAGGATGTCGTTGTGGAAGGAAATGTCGGCAGCACAGGTCGCCTGATCGCCGAATTTACCAGTGCCAGCCACACCACCATCAACGCCAATCGCGATGTACTACTCAATGGCGGGACGATTGAAGTTTCCGCGGCCAGCACTCCTCCCGCGACCGGCGCTCATACCTGGAATATCCTGGTGGCCGACGCCGATAGCGACTCTAATGGCGCGTTAGTTGGCACGTTTGCCGCCAAGTCCTTGCCTGGACCTGATTCGCTGGGTCGGCGGTATTCCGTCCTGTATGAAAACCGCAATCAGGGTGGTGTGGGCGTGGTGGACGCGGTCAAGGTTGGTCTGGCCCTGCCGGGCGACCTGGATTTTGACAGCGATGTCGATTTCAATGACGCCTTTGAATTGACCAATAACTACGGTCTGGCCACCGGAGCCACTTGGCGTCAAGGGGACTTCTTTGATGATGGCGCGGTCGATTTTAATGATGCCTTTGAACAGACGAACAACTTTGGCGCGACCTACGCCACCACCGAAGGTGACTTTGGCGATAACCGGTTGACCGTCGTGTACAACCCCATCACCGGTCTGTTGACCGTGGATGGTGCTCCGGGCGAAATTTACAAATCGCTGATCATCGAAAGCGCGTCGGGTTTGCTGAAGATCAACCAAGCCGGTTGGTTGGGCGCGACGGGTGTGGGTTTTACCCAGAACTCGCCTAGCCAACAAGGTTTTGCCTCGAACACCGCCCTGGGTCATACCTTTTTGATCCAGGATGGTTACGCCATTGGCACGCTGATCGATCCGGGAGTTTCCCAGTCGTTCCTGCTACAGGATCTGACGATCCGGTATGGCATTCAGGGCCAAGTGGGGACCCGTACGGGGGACTTTATCCCGGAACCTAGCACCTTTGTGCTGGCGGGCCTGGGCCTGGCGGGGTTGGCTGTGGCTGGCCTGCGCCGCCGCAAGCTGGCCGCGTAGTGGCAAGCAATAAACAAATGCGGCTTGTCTGTCATAGACCAGTCCGTTAAACGCAAACAACCAGCCGCAAAGCTGGTTGTTTTTTTATTGGCTGTTAATACTAATTGCAAGTAATCATAGCGCGGCTTTTACCCAATTTACCAAAGGATTCCGCAACTCCGTTGGAGTAGGATTTCACTGGTTTTGTTCTTTTCCCAGGGTTGTTCGCTGCGCTCCAACCCGTGGGCTATGATCCAGAACCGCGTTGCGGTACTCCCTCTCCCTCTGGGAGAGGGCCGGGGTGAGGGAATCTACCGCGAAGCGGTTGCGTCACGCGGAAATAACTCACGAATGCTGGGTGTCTTCATAAATTGCTAGCCGCGCTACGTTTAGCTAGAAAGAGTATTAATCTTCAAAGTTATTTTGCTTCGACCGCTTCTTCCACACCCTCAAGGTGCAGGGCGGAGCAATACACAGCGCGATCCGGGAGGGGATCTGCTTTAGTGGTATGTGCCAGGGGAATGCCGATGTAGATTCCACCTTTGACCAGCCATGCGAACTCTGGGTGCCGCACTTCTTATCGATCCCCGCTAGACAATACCACGGTAAACGGCGTGAATGGACGTCGTTTAAGCATATCCCTGAGATTATCGATCATATTTAACCGCTAAGAAACATAGCCGTAGAATAAGAAACTATGCGCATGCTAATCTATACAAATGTTCAAGCTACCCGGCATGGATTCGAACCATGAATGAGAGAGCCAAAATCTCTAGTGTTACCGTTACACCACCGGGTAGTGATTCTTATAAGTAATTTAGCACGTATGACAGTTGCGGAACAGTGGAATTTGGCCCAAAAATCGCACGCTTACTCGGTAATTTCCACTTGCCAAACAACAGCACGGCGGCGATTTCAACCGCATCCGCTTTTTGGACACTATGATGCAGGACTTGGTTCGCCAGCCTCGGTCAAAAGCCAGTTTTATGAATTAAATTAGCCAGCAATTAGATTTCGGCGTCGCTTTCCAGCTTTTCCTTGGCCTTGCGGCCCGCCACGGCAAAGCACAATTGCTCGAGCTCGATCGCCAGATCCACGCCAATCAATTGTACTTTTTCCGGTAAATTTAGCGTCACTGGGGCAAAATTCAGGATTCCCTCGATACCGGCCGTCACCAGGATATCCGCGACCATCTGGGCGGCAGGGGCGGGGACCATGATCATCCCCAGTTTAATCTTTTGCTCCTCGACCAGTTTGGCCAGATCGTCCAGATGATAAATGGGGATCCCTTCGATCTGGCCCCCCACCTTGGCCGGATCGACATCAAACGCCGCCACAATATGAAAATTTTGGCTGCTAAAGCCTTTGTAGCCTAATAGCGCGCGGCCTAGGTTTCCCGTGCCGATCATCGCCACCGGCCATTGCCGGTCCGTTCCCATGATCCGACGGATATTGTCCACCAACTCTTGGCAGCGGTACCCGACCCCTGGATAGCCAAAATGCCCAAAATAGGCCAAATCCTTGCGCACCTGGGCGTCGGTAAAGCCCAGCAGCGTCCCCAACTGGCTAGAACTGGTGGTATCGTACCCATCCCGCAGGAGATGCTGCAATTCTCGCAGATACAGGCTTAGCCGGTTGGCGACAGCCTTTGGCACGGGCGTGTCAGGGGGTGTTTTGCCGGAATTTTCAGACATACCGTCATCCATGGGGAAGAATAAGGTTGTGAAAATTCCCGGAATTTGTAGGTGAGACGGGAAAAAGCGGTACGGAGGGGCAAAATTGCCAAAGGCGGAATTGTTTTAATGCTATCGTACTCTAAAAAAATGTGAATCTTTTCACAAGGGGAAGCCACAATTGCTGGTAAAGGTATCGCATTTAACACGAACCACCGTGGCTGAGGGCATTCGCGGGGACATGACGGGGAGAGCTACATTGGTGTAAGGCTTAACACATTAAATCCCAAAAAAACTTATCTAAAGGGCGTCAAGTATGCCCTTTTCAAAATCATTAAACAATATTCTATCAAAATCATGGCATTTTGGCCGCGCGATACAAGCATTACGACCTGCATAACCCGTTTATCTCTTCAGAATTCCCCCGACGTTAAGGTGGTTACGTGGCTAGCCTCAACGGGTGGTTAAAGTAGTCGTAAATTGCGCAGGAATAACAGCTTACATAAATTAATGACGATTAGTAAAAATAGGATTTTTGCAAAGACTGTGGTCATTGGCAAGACTGCGTAAATTGCGAAGGACAGCTAATGTGCGTTGTCTTTGCTGGCCGATGACAGCTAAGGCGAGTCGGGCTCGTCAGACCAGACCTATTTTCCCCTTACGGAAGCCGTCCCAGAAGGAGGCAGGACAATGAAAAGACTGTTTATGGCGCCGCTGCTGATGGCCGTTATGGCCCTCTCTTCGGCCCAACTTGCCCGCGCGGGTTATTGCGGCGCGGCAAGCTTTCGCTTTTGTTCCGCTCAAAGCACGGAGAGCGGGACCAGTGGCCCATGCCACACCGTGATGAAGACTGTGCGCGAAACGGTATATGAACCGCAACAGTTCACCACGTACAAGACCGTGCACGAGACCGTCTACGAGGACAAGACCTACAACGTGGTCAAATATGTCCCGGAAACGGTTTATAAGGACGTGGAATACACCGTCCGCAAGCCGGTGTGGGAGACCAAGACCCGCACGCACACCTATACTGTTTCCACGCCCGTGTGGGAAAACCACACCAAGGAAATCCAGTACACGGTGATGAAGCCGGTTTGGGAAACCAAGACCCGCGAAGTCAACTACACGGTGATGAAGCCCGTGTACGAGACCCGCGAGGCGCGGTACACGGTGATGAAGCCGACTTATGAGACCGTGACCAAGGAAATCCCCTACACGGTGATGAAACCGGTCTACGAAAACCACACGCGGACCATCAACTACACGGTGATGAAACCCGT
Source organism: Pirellulales bacterium (assembly GCA_033762255.1). Taxonomy (NCBI): domain Bacteria; kingdom Pseudomonadati; phylum Planctomycetota; class Planctomycetia; order Pirellulales; species Pirellulales bacterium. The sequence goes on from JANRLT010000070.1 coordinate 51,668, forward strand.
GTACGAGACCCGCACCCGCGAGATCAACTACACGGTGATGAACCCCGTGTACGACACCCGCGAGATCCCCTACACGGTGATGAAGCCCGTGTACGAAACCGTGACCAAGGAAGTGCCCTACACGGTCATGAAGCCGGTGTACACCCAGCACACCAAGGAAATCCCCTACACGGTGATGAAGCCCGTGTACGAGACCCGCACCCGCGAGATTAACTACACGGTAATGAAACCCGTGTACGAAACCCGCGAGATCCCTTACACGGTGATGAAGCCCGTGTATGAAACCGTGACCAAGGAAGTCCCTTATACGGTTTGCAAGCCCGTGTACGAAACCCACACCCGCCAGATCAATTACACGGTGTGCAAGCCAGTGTATGAAACGGTGAACAAGGAAATTCAATACACGGTTTACAACCGCGTGACCGAGCAACGCGAACGGGAAGTCACCTACACCGTCCGCAAGCCCGTCCATTACACCAAGGAAATCCAAGTGGCCGGCGGCCACTGGGAAAACCAAAGCTACGAAGTTCCCGGCCGAGTCATTAACAAGACCGTCCAGGAACCCGGACGCTGGGTGTGGGATCCGTGCACTTGCAAATGCGTTTATTGCCCCGGTAAGTGCTGCACCGTCCAAGTGCAATGCCCGCCGGTCAAATGCTGCAAGAAAGTCTGGGTGCCGACCTGTGAAACCAAAACCATCAATTGCTGCCGTTACGAATGCGAAACGTGCGTCAAGAAGGTGCCTTACTGCGTGACCAAGTGCGTTCCGGAATGCCGGACCAAGACTTGCAGCTATACCGTGTGCAAAATGGTTCCCGAATGCCGCACCAAGACCTGCACCTACACCACCTGCAAAATGGTGGCCGAACAGCATGTCAAAACTTGCAGCTACAAGGTTTGCAAGATGGTCGCGGAACAAAAGGTCCGGACTTGCACCACCTGCAAGATGGTCCCCGAATGCCACACCAAGACCTGCAACTATACCGTGTGCAAAATGGTTCCCGAATGCCGCACCAAGACTTGCAACTACACCACTTGCAAGATGGTGCCCGAGTGCCACACCCGGACCTGCAGCTATAAAGTGTGCAAGATGGTTCCCCAGGAATGCGTGAAGACCTATACCTGCTGCAAAATGGTGCCCGAATGCCGCACCAAGACCTGCAGCTACCAGGTCTGCACCATGGTTCCCGAATGCCGCACCAAAACCTGCAACTACAAAACTTGCCGGATGGTGTGCGAAACCAAGACCTGTGAAGTGCAGTACAAGGTTTGCCACATGACCTGTGAAAAGTGCGTTAAGCAAGTCGCCTGCACCGTGTGCAAGCCGGTTTGCGAAACCCGCACCTGCAAGGTCGCCAAGTGCGTCTGCAAGCAAGTCCCCTGCACCGTCACGCGTTGTGTTCCCAAAGTGATCTGCAAGCAAGTTCCGGTCTGCGTTTGCTGCCCGGCTCCCGCTTGCAACTGCACCGCTGATCCCAGCTGTGCCGCCGACCCCGGTTGCGCCGCCGAGGCCACCTGCGCCGGTAACTAACATTGGCCGGGATCGTCCCGCTGGCTTCACCGCCAGCGGGACACCCGCCTGTTTCGAGCGACCCGGATCAACGACAACCGCTAGCATCCAGGCCAGATTTCGCTCGCATAAAGATCGCCGGCCACCGCCGCCGATCCCGATTGTTAAAAAAGTTTCCTATCCAAATACCCGGGGTCGTGGTTCTGAAACCCGTTCCGGTCACATAAATCCGCAGAAAATTCAGCCTGCCGACTACTGGCGATTTTGTACTTCGCCAAACCGTCCGTAGTAACGATTTTTGCGGAGCTTGCCAGCCTTTCGAAGGATTGCGAAAGGGTTGAGTCTGGTCAAATCGGCCCCGGGTTGATCCCTGTTGGATCAATCCGGGGTTTTTTTATGCGCTTTTGATAACTTGCGCGGTTTAGTGTATCTGCACAACTGGCATTTCTGGCGATCGCTCCCTCTCAAACTGCGAAACACGCTTTAGCCCGAAAAATCGCTGCAATCGTTATAAATTCACTCAATGACCCTGTGCGGGATACCGATAACGAAGAGGCCGAAACCTCGATCTGCTTATCGTTATGCCAGCAACTCCTCCTCAATCCGCCGCTCCGCTGTGGCTTTCCGACGCTGTTGTGGCGGCGGACGGGTCGCAAAGGTCCGCGGTATGGCTTCGTTTTTGGCGTCAATGGGGGTATGTCTGGCTCGTGGGGGCCTTGGCCTGGTTTTTGATCGGGGTGGTGATCGCAAATTTGGTGCAATTCCGCCTGGCACAAACGCAAGCTGCCGCCACGCGTCAGACGCATTCCGAGCTTATGAAACTTACCGCCCAACAACAACAGTTGCGGGAAGCGGAACAAAAATTATGGCGTGAGAGTTTAGCAGTCCCCGTGGAGATCGCGCAGCGCTTAACGCGCGCCCCGCTCGTCACGCCGGAAACACGGGCAGTGCAACAACTATTACCAGCGTTTCGCGCGGAATTAACAGCGGCTCAGGCCGAATTGCAGTCCAGTCTGGCGGTGCTGGCCCGAAATGTCGCAACCCCCCTCGCAGGGGATGCCGCCAACTCCCCCGATCAGTCTTTTACGTCCGAAAATCACGTTGATCGGACCGCCATCGAGCAGCAGTTGGAAAAATTGCGAAGCTGGCGGCAAATACACGGGGCAAAGTTTCCCGCGGATCATCCCCTCAATCAGGCTCATGCGCTAGCCATTGAAAATCTGGAAAATACCCTGGCGTTGGGCGTAAAAACTTCCACGGATAAGTCCCCGGTAACTGTCGTACAAAACCAATTTTTGCAGCTTGCCAGTAATTCCCCCGGGAAATCCAACTCAACCGCGGGTCGGTTCGAGTTCGGATCGGTCTTGGCTCAATTGACCTCCATCAATGCCGCCTTGGAAAAACTGCAATCCCCCGTTAACGCCTTGGAGGAATCCTTGGCGTCGGCGAATGCCCTCATAGGGCAAAGCCTGGAATCGGCGGAAATAAAAAAGCTGGCGGATATAGAGCAACAAGCCGCCGCGGCTCAATCGCGTCAAATCGCCGCAGCGCGTCAGTGGCGAAGTATCGTTGAACGCCCCCAAACCGCAATCTGGCAGTTTGACGCGCGCAGCGCGGTTTGGTTGGCGGGGGGCTGCCTGCTGTTAAGCGCCGGTATATGCTTTTTTTGCCATGATGCCGAAGCTGCGCGGGATTTGCCGGCAAAATCCGACATCCCAGCAATGGTAGACGGTCCCCTCCTGACCACCGCCGGAATCGCCCAAAGCCTGGGCATGCCCCCGCAGGCGGTTATTTCCTGCAATTGGAAATTTTCCCCCGCCGTGTCACCTGGCATTCCTTCAGAGCCGGTCTTGATATCCAAGGAGTTAGCTGGCGACAGCCGACTCAAATCCCGCTTGCGGTCCGTCGGTGAATGGACGATCGTGGGTGTGGCCTGTGCCACGCTAATCATGTGTGCGTTGGATGGGGCGTTTCGCACGCAGTTTTTACAATCGCCGCTGACTGCCTGGGTGGTGGGGTGGCAAGAAGTGGCGAATTACTTGTTCGCCGGGTAGCCCCCACAGAGGTTGTTGCCCGGGAATCTAGCTGACATCCCCGGGGCGAGGACCTTTATCCAAAATTAACTAACCAACTGACAGCACTGCCAGGACGCGGGCTTATGTATTTCAATTTTTATGGATTAAGCGGACATCCGTTTGTTGCCGCTCCGCTGGCCGAGAGCTACTTTCCGACAGGTACGGCGGAACAGGCGCGGCACACGCTGGAGCGCTGTCTGGACCGGGCCGAGGGGGTGGCGCTGTTGATCGGTCCGGCGGGAACCGGTAAGAGCCTATTACTGCAGGTGTTGGCCGCGCAATTGGGGGACCGCTATGAGGTGGCCCTGCTGCCTGGGGGCAGAATCTGCACCCGCCGCGCGCTGTTGCAAGCGATTTTATTCGCGCTGCGATTGCCGGTAGCTTCGAGGGACGAGGGGGATTTGCGGTTGGAGTTGTGGGAGCATTTGACGCGTCAACAACGGGCCTTGTTGTTGTTGATTGACGAGGCTCATACCTTGCCGCTAAGGTTGCTCGAGGAGCTGCGGCTGTTGTCAAATTTTGTCCTGCAAGGGAATTATCAGGTGCGGATCCTGCTGGCGGGGAGTCCCTCGCTGGAAGAACGGTTTGCCAATCCCAAACTAGAGGCATTGCAGCAGCGGGTCACGGCCCGGTGTTATTTGCAAGCCTGGAATCGGTCGGAATGCCGCGAGTATATCCGTGCGCAAATTCACCGCACCGGCGGCGTGCCCGAACATTTATTCACCAGCGACGCCCTCGATGCGATCCAGTCCGCCGCCGAGGGTATTCCCCGCTTGATTAATCAGCTATGCGACCACGCGTTGGTGCTGGGGTTTGCCAATGGCCGGGCGCCCCTGGCCAAGCAGGACATCGCCGAGGCTTGGGCCGAACATCAGCAACTGCCCACGCCGCACAATATTGGAATCGTGGCCGCGCCCACCCGGGCCGAAGCAACGGCCTTTGTGGAGTTTGGCGAATTGTCCGACGCATTTGGGGACGCCAATCAGCCAGAGGATGAATATGAAGGAGTCTTAAGCCTGCCGTCCCAGTCCTCCGATTTTCACCTGCCTGATGACGTTTCCCAGGATTTTCATCCACCGCGGCTATTTGACGGCGATTCGCCGGAAGAAGAGTCGCTGCAAACGGAATTTTCCACCACCGAGCCACTGATATCTGGCACGGGACCAGCCGCGCGGAGAACCGCTCCCCCGCGCGTCACTTGGCACGCGCCAGGGAAGGACCCAGCCCCCGCATCAGCCACGGACGCCCTCACCCAGTTAGAGCGGGCGCACCTGCAAGTGCAACAACTGCAAAATGAGTATTACCGTTCCCTGCCTGATCCGGAGGCCGACATGTCGCACCCCGCGCATCCCTTTGCCGAAGCTTTCCTCGAGGAAGAAATTGTCCTAGATCCGTTTTTGCAAAATTCACTGGCCATCCTGGCTGATAAGCCGCGCGTGAATAATCGCCAAAGCCAGGAAATCAGCCAGGGCCTAGAGCGGCACTTGCAACTGCAAGCGCCCCTGTCCGTCACGGTTCATACCACGGAACCCTCCTCGCGACAGGTCTTGCCCATGCCGACCGCGATCCCGCCAGAAGCCGTCCATCCCCCGCATATTCACGAATGCGGGTCGGGGTTGGGCACTTCGCAAATCCAGACTTTTGAGGACGATTTGATTGTGATCGAGGATGATCCCCGCCAGCCAGCGCACACCCGGGTGCGGAGGCAGGATTATAAACAATTATTTGCCCGGCTGCGAAACGGCCAATCATGACGGCCTCATTCATGAGATTTGATCCCCCCCATTCCGGCGAGCGCGCGGCCGACTGGCCCACGCGCCCGCATTTGGCCTTTTGGCAGTTGCCGCATGGCGTGCGGGTATTGACCCGTCTTCCCACGGTGGACAATGGCGAGGCCATTCCCGCCGAGCAAATTCCAGCGAGTTCGCGACCTTTGCCGGAATCTTTCTCCAGCGCGGGCGAACCCCGTCCCACCGAAGCGGAACGGCGATTGTTTGTCGGTTTAGGCTTGCCCGAACTTCCACAATTGCTAACCAGGATAAGTCCCGTCCCGGATACCACGGCGATCGTGTCCCAGGTGGACACCGGTTGCCTGACGGAAGTCATTTTAGAGACCGAGCAAACCTCCCCTGTTCCGGAAGGACGCTCTCTTGCGGATCCTCCTGCCAGGGAAATTACTTCCCACTTACCGCTGGCCGATGATTTGAATCATGAAACGCCGCGGGTCATTACCCTCGAGGAGTCGACATCGCATCCCGTCATCCGGCCTTTGCTGGATTTTGAGCCGACAATTTTAGAAATTGTCGAGCGGCAGGCGCGTGGGCTCCGTTGGGAAAAATCCCGCATGGTACAGTGGCATCTGGCGCAGCCGGAACAGTTGGTCGCTGTGCGCTTTCTCTGGTCCGTGGCGCAAGCCTGGGCGAGCCGCCAGGAGCGGCGGTTGCTGTTGATCGATGGCACGACCGCGGGGAGCTTGGCCGAGTATTTTGGTTGGACGGCCGGCCCCGGTTGGACGGATGTGGTCACCGGTCAGGCGCGACTGAGCCAGACTTTGTGCCAAACACCCTGGCCGACGATCGATTTTCTAGGGGTGGGAACCATTGCAGCCGCCCCACAACCTGATACGGCCGCTTCCCTGGCCGCTATGTTGCAGGCGGTGCAGCGGGATTATCCCGCCACCTGGGTGGTTACCAGTGGACCATGGTCCCCCGTTGCACAGAATATTTCCCAACTCGCCCATGAACGGCAGTTGGTGCTGCATCCCGGCGCTCTGGGAGCGGGAGGAAGTTGGCAGGGCTTGCGGCGGGATTTAATAGAAAATAATGTGCTGATCGATGGGTGGATTGCTCTGGAATCGCCCTCGACTACGTCGAATGGCATGCCGGTAAAAATTCCAGGCAGCATGGTTTCGGCGTAAAATTTGGGATTTTAAGCGAATTTGTCGGCTGGAATTAACCGTTGGGGCGTTTCTGGCCTAAGTTTATAATACCCGCTGTAAAGATTGACCCGCAATTTAATTGGCTATCTTGCATGGCAGACACTTCCTTTGTTGCCGACGCTTCCCCGGTACACCAACAACTTGTCGCGGCAGGCAATCCCCGCGTGTTGGTAATGACGGCGACCTATAATGAGATCGAAAATCTCCCGGCGCTGATCGCCCAAATTCATCAATTCTTGCCCGCGGCCGACGTACTGATCGTCGATGACAACTCTCCTGATGGCACCGGCAAATGGGGGGACACCGCCGCCGCGGCCGACACACGAATCCATGTGATGCACCGCGCGGGCAAACAAGGCCTGGGTACGGCGATCATTGCCGGCATGCAATGGGCGATCGCGCGGGGATATGATTATGTGATCAATGTCGATGCGGACTTTAGCCACCATCCGCGCTATTTACCAGATTTGGTGGCGGGCATGGCCCCGGCAACGGGGGAGCCGATCGATGTGATGATCGGGTCGAGGTATGTGGCGGGAGGGGGAGTCGTCGGCTGGCCCCTCCGACGGCATCTGATGAGCCGGGGAGTCAACCTCTACGCGCGCTGGTTGATGTGGCTGTCTCCGCGGGACTGTAGCGGGGGGTATCGTTGTTACCGGGTCAGTAAATTGGCCGAGTTGGATTTTTCCCGAATGCTATCGCGCGGATATTCGTTTCAAGAAGAAATTTTATGGAGGCTGCGCAAGCTGGGAGCCAGGTTTGGCGAAACGCCGATTACCTTTGCCGACCGGGAAAAAGGCGTGTCCAAGATCAACAACCGGGAAGCTCTCAACGCCCTGGGAATTATCGCGCGGTTGGGTTTGTGGGGCGGGTGAGGGGCGAGTGGAGGATGGGTGGTTGCAGAGTGGGGTTGGGATAAGGGGTCCAGCAGGCTTTCGCGTGTTATAGAAATAAATGGCGCTATGCCCCCAAGGGGGTTATTTATCAATTTTTGCTTTCCGCCGATACCATCGGCGGCTTTGTGTCGTCCCCCCATACCATAAGCGGCTTTGTTTTTGCTGCGGAAGTCTATACCCTTTGCTTGTCCATGAGGGTTATTTTTTCTCGGTTTTTACCTCCGCTAAAAGTTTATTCGTTAATTCATTAATCTTGGCCGGCGGAATATCCTTGTGGCGAATCGTGCCCGTGGCGTCTAAAAGATACGTCGTGGGGTATTCGTCAATTTTGTAATCATCAACCGCCAGTCCCGCGTCCCCATCGAACCAGCAACGCCACGTGATGGTTTTGGCCTCGATGAGTTGTTGTAACCGTTCGGGAGAAGAGTCGCATAACACGCCCAAGACAACGAAAGGGGCGTTTTTGTGCTTATCAGCTAATTTGCGGACCAAGGTGTAATAGCTTCTGCTAAAGGAGTCCTTATCGGCAAAAAAGCATAAAAGCACGACTTTGCCGCGATAATCGCTCAGCATAAAGTCCGTCCCGGTTGCATCGGGACCTTCGATCTCCGGGGCGATGCGGCCAATCGCCAGGTTTTCCAGAATATAAATTTGTTCTTTGACCGTGGCTATCATGTCCGTAAATCCGGCTGGTTCGACATCGGGATAATTTTTGACCAGATAGCGGTAAAAGCTGATCGCTTCGTCAGCGCACTTGGGGTCGCGCTCGGTCTGGCGGGCTTTGCTGGCTCCCAGGCTAAAGCAGGCGACGGCGCGGATCGTCCGGTTTTCGTGCTTTTGGGCCATCCGTTTGAGATAGCTAAAACCCGAGTTGTGTCGGCAGCGTCCTAACAAAAACGCCAATCGGAGCGTTCGTTTGTCGTTCCACTTGGCGGAATCGATGGTCCGCAGCGTTTCCAAAAGAAGCGCGTCGCAACTAGCGGGGCAAGTCTCGTTGCATAGCACCCGCACCAGCATATCCAGCGCGTCGGTTCGCGCGGGGGATTGCGGATGATCCTTGACCATTTTTAATAGTTCCCGCGAGGTGGAAAGGGCGGGATGCTGTTTTTCCAGGCTGGCGATTTGTTCCGGCGTTTTGGCCCGCTCCAACCGCGTGCGGTAATTGTCCATGATCCCGTCATAGCCGCTGATCGCGCTTTTGATCTTGTTGGCGGGGGCGGTTAACTCCGCAAAGGGTACCGCCTTGTCGGTGGTTTTCTTTAGCAGTTCCGCCACATGCAGGCCGCTGGCGGCAAATCCCAGCTTGGCCCGCTCGACAATCCAGGTGTTCACGCCGATAACCTCTGCCGCGCCATTGAGCAACGGACCCCCGCTATTGCCGCCGGTGATCAACGTGGTGGTCTGCACCCATTGATACTCGTCCGGCGCGTCGATTTCCATATTAAATGGCTCGGGCAGTTCGCGGGTCTTTTGCAGGGCGGCGACCTCGCCCAGGGTGGATGTGTAGCGAAATCCCGAAGGATGCCCGACCGCCACCACGGATTCGCCCACCTCGGGCAACTCCGTGGCGATTTTTACGATTTCAAATTTTGCGGGGGGCTTTTCGATTTCCAACACCGCCAAGTCTCCGTCCCCGTCCCAGGCACGGCAACCCAAAACTTTATATTTCTTGCCATCGCGAAAGATCACATCCGCCGCGTGGGCGTCGTCAATCACGTGGTAATTTGTCACGACAAGACAGGCGTCATTGACCACAAAGCCGCTGCCCGTGCCGTAACCACGGCCACGTTCGTCCTTGGCGATGATCTGCACAATTCCGCCATCGACTTTCTCCAATAATTGCGGCAGATCGCTGGGTTCCAGGTTATGACTATGGGACGAAAATTCGTCGATAGCCGACGGTTCCAAAGCGGAACTGGTGATTTCCGTTTTGCCCCCTCTAACCGAGAGCGCCGCTTTCTCGGTCAGATCCACGTCTGGCGAGTTGGACGGATCCGACTTGCGCCGTGCCAACTCTTCCTCATAGATATTGTTGACCCGGACTTCATTCCAGCCGGTGAAATAGACAAACGCGATCACGCTGCTCAGGCCGACGATCGCCATGATCAAGGCGATCCGCACGATCAAGCGAAGTTGCGTAAAGGTATCGTTTTTGGCTTGCCCCATGTGGCCACCCCGCACAAATCAATAATTGTTGAAAAGAATGAGTTGAGCTAAAGTGGCTTTATTTTAACCTCGCCGCTCTGACAAAGCCAACTACCTGTGGAAATGAGTTTGAATTTGCGAAAAACCCAATAACGGCGCGGAGCACTGGTAATTCTGGCAAATATACAGGGTCGGTTGGCCCTCGGCCGTCGCGGGAGCGGTTTTTCCCGCTAATAACGGCTCCAATAGCGGAGAAATCGCATTTTCTTGTGCATTATTTGTCGGTGATAGCGCGGCGATGGGCCACAATACCACGCTCCTCCGCGGGTGCCAGGATCGCAAGACCGCCTGCCGCGCCAGGGGCCAATCGGGATGCTGGGGATCGCCGGTAAGGACCAGTTCCGCCGTTGGACCATTAGCCAAATCGACCGCCAGTAATAATAACCCCGCCGCCGTGGGAAACCGCGTCAAAAGCTGCCCAGCGCTGCGAAAAACTCCCTGTGCGGCGGTGGTATATTCCGTCCGGCCGGTTAAGCTGGCCAGCCGCGCAAACGCCAGCGCCGCTAGCGAATTACCGCTGGGGACGGCGTTATCCTGCAGATCCTTATGACGGGTGAGCAATTCTGCTTGGTCGCTGGCGGTAAAAAAGTAACCCCCCGCTGGGTCGGCAAAGAGTTGCTGCATCTTTTCTACTAATTCCACGGCCCTTTCCAGCCACACAACTTCGCCAGTGGCTTCAAAGAGCGACACCAGTCCATTGGCCAGGGCCGCATAATCGTCCAAATATCCCGCCAGCTTGGCCTGTCCCGCGCGCCAGGTGTGGAGCAGCTTCCCCTGCGAATCACGCAAGTCGCTCCATAAAAAATCAGCGCACTTCCGCGCCGCGGCCAAATAACGCTCTTCGCCAAGGACTCCCCCCGCCACGGCCAGGGCGTCAATCATGAGCCCATTCCAACTGACCAGCACTTTGTCATCCAAGCCGGGCCTGACCCGGGTGCCGCGGGCGGCAAACAATTTTTTACGCGAATCGGCCAATTGCTCGGCTAATTCCAGCTCGGTCATTTGCACCCGGGGGGTAAACGCGGCCAAGGGTAATCGCAGATTCAGGATCGATTCACCTTCAAAATTTCCCGCGGGCGAGACATCATACACTAGGCAAAACACCTCGGCTGCCTCCACGCCCAATATCTCTTGGACTTCCGCTGGCGTCCAAACATAAAATTTCCCCTCGACTCCCTCGCTATCGGCGTCCTCCGTGCTATAAAATCCCCCCGCCGGGTCGGTCATCTCGCGCAGCACATAATCGCACGTCTCGCGGGCGGTGCCGGCATAGGCCGGATTACACGTCGCCTGAAAAGCCTCGATATAACAAAGCACAAGCTGCGCGTTGTCATACAGCATCTTTTCAAAGTGCGGGACCAGCCACCGCTCGTCCACGCTGTAGCGGTGAAACCCCCCGCCCAAGTGGTCGTAGATTCCTCCAGCGGCCATTTTATCCAGCGTGGTGGTGACAATTTTTAAGAATTCGCCCCGCCCGCTGGCCTCCTCCAGGCGCAGCAGCAGTCTCAAATCCATGGGATGGGGAAACTTGGGCGCCCCGCCAAAACCCCCATGTTGCGGATCAAAGGTCCGCGCCAGGGCCGCGCCCGCCGCACGCAGCGTTTCCCCGCCGGGCGTCGCCGAATCCGCGGGGGACTCGGTCTCGGCCATGCTTTGCAAATAACTGGTGATCTCGGCGGCTTGCTCTAGGGCCTGGGCACGGCGATTTATCCAGGCGTCGTGAACGGCCAACAGTACCTGGTCAAAGCCGGGCATTCCCTGGCGACCGGTGGGCGGCCAATACGTCCCGCCATAAAAGGGACGTAAATCAGGGGTCAAAAAGACCGACATCGGCCAGCCCCCCCGACGGGTCAAAATTTGCACCGCCTGCATGTAAATCGCATCCAGGTCGGGACGTTCCTCGCGATCCACTTTAATATTGATAAAGTGTTCATTCATCAGGGAGGCGATTTGAGGATTTTCAAAGCTCTCGTGCTCCATCACATGGCACCAATGGCACGCCGAATATCCCACCGACAGGAATATGGGCTTTTGTTCCCCGCGCGCGCGGGCGAGGGCCTCCTCCCCCCAGGGATACCAATCCACGGGGTTGTTTTGGTGCTGGAGCAGGTAAGGGCTGGTTTCGGTGGCAAGGCGATTAGGCATGGGAGTTGGTGGCGGGACGATGGTTTGGGGAGTTTGGCGTTGCGGGATTTTGAATGTGGAATTATATCTCAGTCAGTCTGCTTGCTGCATTCTAACGCTTCTCCCACGGGGGGAGATTTCATTAAAGAATTAAAATGAAGATTTAATGGAAAATGCAGAAGTCATTTCGCCTTAAGAATGACGCCCACCGGAGAGAAATTAGCTTGAATTGTCGCGCTCCGCTGCGCGTCGCTGCTAAACAGTTGGCAATAAAGACTTAAAGATGAAGAAATAAAATGAAATTGCAGCAATTCTAACTTCATCATTCGTACTTCTAACTTTCCCCTACGGGGTCCTCGCTCAGGCTCGTCCCCCGCCTCCCTATTTCTCATACGCATGCGCCGCGTCGGGAAATTTTCCGGCTCGGACTTCATCCCGAAATTCGCTCACCGCCGCCAGGATCGTTTGGGACACGTTGGCGTACGATTTGACAAATTTTGGCGATGGCCCCGTCTGCCAGCCCACCAAATCATGAAAGACCAGCACTTGACCGTCGCAGTCGGGGCCGGCGCCGATGCCGATCGTGGGAATTTTTAGCTGGGCGGTGATCTTTTTGGCTAGCGGCGACGGGATGCATTCCAGCACGATTCCAAACGCCCCCGCGTCTTGGGCGGCCTGCGCGTCCACCAAGAGCCGCTCTTCGTCCCGTTGGACTTTGTATCCCCCTAGCAGGTGGATGCTTTGGGGACGGAGCCCAACGTGGGCCATGACGGGGATGCCCGCGGCGGTCAGGGCCGCGATAACGCTGGCTTGTTCGGCCCCACCTTCTAGTTTTACCGCCTGGCAGCGTGTTTCCTTAAGGATGCGGCCCGCGGCCGCGACCGCTTTATACGGCCCGAGGTGATTGGTGGGAAAGGGCAAATCAACTACCACCAGGGATTTTTGCACGGCCCGCCCCACCATTTCGGCATGATAGATGATTTCATCCAGGGTCACGGGCAGCGTGGTGTTATGCCCCTGCACGACCATGGACATGCTGTCCCCGACCAGGATCGCTTCGATGCCCGCCTCGTCCAATAGTTTAGCCGTGGGGTAGTCATAAGCGGTGACCATCGTCAGTTTGGGCCCCTCTTTTTTGCGGGCGACAAACCGGGGGACGGACATGGGCGGGGCGGGAGGGGACATGTCTAATAGGGTTAAGGGTAAATGCGGGTATTTGCAAATTTTACCGGGATATTTGCGAAAGTTCGAGCTAAATGCAATTCGCTGGGGGGGCTGGCGGGAATTTGAAAGGAAATAAAGTTCCGAGTGGCGGGCCGCACTTGTTCATGTTAAGTTGAAAGCACGTTTGCTCCTAGGGCCGGGGCAATACCGTCAAAATTCTTTTTTGGGGGAAGCGGGGATCAGTCATGCGGTTTCAACGGAAAAATTTGCCGTTAGCGTCTTTTGGTCCGTTGTTGGTGGTCGCAATTTCCGTATTTGCGTCGTGTTATGGCACCGCGATCATGGCGCAGCAGCAGCAGCCTCCCAAGACGGAAACCATGGAGACCGAGATCACCATTCAGGGGATCAAGGGGAACATCTGCCAAGCCATGATTGGCGAAAAGCCCTGGCTGTTGCAAATCGACCCGAAATTAACGGTGGAAGTGATCGGCACGGCGGAAGTGGACTTTTTGCCCTTGGTGCAGGCCCCCCTAATGCTGCGGTTCAAGGCGGAAGTTCATAAGAAAAAAATGGAAGCGACCGAGCCGGTCAGCGCGTTTGAAGTGATCAATATCTCGGAGCGGGATAAACCGGGCATCATTGACGATTCTCCCCCCAGCCTCGATGAACCCAAAAAAGGCCCTCCGCCCCAGACCGTGCCGGTGATTGTGCAAGGACCAGTGACTGGGCTTAAAAATGGGATCTTGCAAGTCGGCAAAGTCAAAATCAAAGTCGATCCCGCCGCCGTGATCGAACTTAATCTGACAGATCCGCGGGCGTTAGCGCTGCTCCCGCCCGCGACCCCCTTGACCTGCAAAATCGAATATTACCCCGGCATGGATGGTCGGGGAATTCTTAAGGATGTCAAAGTTAAACTAGCCGAACCGCTGGCCGCTCCTAAAAAGCCGATGCCCAAGAAACCAGCTTCTGCTAAAGATAAAGCCAAGAATAAAGGGAAGGATCCGGAACCCACCGCTGAGGAAAAACCTGACTCCGACAAAAAACCGGCTAATGAGGAAAAAACCGCCGAGACCGAAAAACCAGGGGATGAACCTACGGAAGAAAAAGAATAATGCGGGTCGGCGCAAAGGAAATATTGTGGCGACCAAGTAGTGTGGCGCTAGTGAAGCGCAGGTCGGCCACCCCAGGGTGCTGAACATTCCACTCTGGCATCTAATTCCCCGGAGAGCGTACTTAAGCCGCGGTTGACAGAATTCGCGGCACACAGATCACTAGCACCGCCGCCAGGATCAGCCCAAACGCCAGCCAGTCTCCGGGATGCACTTTTTCCCGCAGGTAAAGCCAGTTAAACAGCAAAAACGCAAGAATTGAGATAACCTCTTGCATGATCTTGAGCTGCGGAGAGCTGATCCCCCCGGCATGTCCCAGGCGGTTGGCTGGAACCTGAAAACAATATTCCGGCAAGGCGATCAGCCAGCTAGCCAAAATTGTTAGCCATAATGCGGAATGACTGAACCGCAAGTGGCCATACCAGGCGAGCGTCATAAACAGATTGGAACAAAATAATAAAGCCGCAGTCTGGAAATAAACGTATGGCATGGGCATGTTTCTTTTGATGTCGAGCACAAGAGTCAGATCCGAATTCAGCAAATCCGCCGTATGAACGAGGTCGAGTCCGCACTCTCAGAAGAGCGCTACGGGCGGGCAAAAAATCGCGCTAACGGTTCCGCCGACCCCGGCTTCCATAAAAGGACTTCCCCCGTGGAGGTGGTGCCCACGATCCAATCCCGCGCGGCAAAGTGCTGGAGGGTTAATAGATCACCGCTGGCTCCCTGGTATCGCTGGACTTGCCGTCGGCTGGCCCAATTTAGCTCATATATTTCACCGTCGATAGCCAGTAGCAGGTTTTCCCCCACCAGCGCGCTGCCGCGAACTTCTCCCTTGGGAATGGTAAACGGATTTCCCCGCTGGGAGCGATTTCGTTCCGCTTCGTCCGGGATCTTTTCCGCGTCTTTTTGGGATTTGGGTGAAAACAACTCTCCTGTATTACCGACCCATTCATGGATTTTTCCCTCGGCGGCGGTCCACGCATATCCAGCTAGGGGAGAGAAATCGCTCCGTCCCCGCGGATGTTCGACATCGGTAAACGTGCTTTCGATGTTGCCATTGCCAGCGTCCAGAAGACGGCTGGTTTTGTCGCGACTGGCGGTCAGCAGATACTTTCCATCGGCGGACCACGCTAAACAAGTCACCCAATCCGCGTGGGGCGACGTTTGCCAGACTTCCTCAAATTGAATTTCGGCTGGTGGATGCTTCTCGGGTGGGGCGGGAGTCTCTGGCTGGGTTGCTGGGGATGGGAAGGCTTTCATGGTGTTGATTTGCCGCCAAACCCGAACCGTCCGATCGGCTCCCGCCGCGGCCAGTTGGGTCCCATCGGGCGACCAAGAGACGGCGGTAAAGACCTCTCCCCCTTGGGCAAGTTCTGCGATTAAAGACTCGTGCTCCAGGTCATAAACTTGGACCACTCCCAACTCCGCGGGAATCCCACCCGCCAGCGCGATCAAATTGCCACGGGGGGAAATGGCCAAGGCTAAAATTCGTTCGGGTAATGGGCCAATACGCCGCAGCAGTTTTCCAGCGGGCAGGCTCCACAAGGTCAATTCACGGTAACCCGCCGTCAACAACCGCGCCGCGGAGTCGGGATTGGAGGCGGAATTTGCCACGGGGATAATTGCCGCCGCACTGATCGGCCAGGCACCTGGGTAGCGCGCGGGTGCCGGGGGGAGCGGCGCGCGGATGGCCACTTCGCGCAGGTGAAGAGTGGGATTGGCATGGTCGTAAGCGGCTCCGGCCACGATCCAGTTTTTTAGCGTTTGAATTTCCTCTGCGGAAAGCGCTGGACGCTCGAGCGGCATCCGCTGGGCGGGGTCGGCATGGGTGATCAAGCGCAACCATTCACTATCGGACAATTTTCCCGGAGTAAACGGAGCGGCCGTGCTAGCGCCGGGTGTGGTCAGTTTTTCCCAGGTATGCAGTTGGTAATCTCCCGCCGGATTTTTCAGACCGTGACAGGCGACGCAGTGTTTTAAGAGGATCGGCGCGATGTCACGGACAAAGCTGGGGGGAGGAGTACTTTCAGCCGCAGTCGCCGAGTTCACAGTCGCCGAGGACGCAGTTGCCGAGGACGCAGTCGGTGAGGCTTCTTGACAAAAGGAGTCGAGCGGCATTGCCAAAAGCAAGCAGACCCAAACCAGCGTTCGCTGGACCGCATTTGATATACAGCTTTGTGTCATATTAGCTTTCCTCCCTATCGTGGTGATCAATACACCTGCTGGATTTTACCCGATAAACACCTGCGGCTGCTTGGCGGGGTCGGGTTCGGCCTTGCGAATCAGTTCGCTGACCATCCAGGGGATGTTTCCTTCGCCAAAGAGCAAAAAGCTAAAACTGGCGGCCATGGGGCTTTCGTTGGACCAGCCAAAGTGAATTTCAGGAGGGGTGCCATTGCGCGAAAGCTCTAATGAAATAATGGCAATCACGTGGGCGATCGACACGCACCGCTGCACGCCAATGACAAACCGCCCCTCTTCCTCGCGAATGGTCATCAGCGGCTTCATTTCAAATTCGCTGGGGTCCCCGAGTTCGGCCTCGATAAACACCACCGGCACCTCCGGCCCCAGGCGGTGACGTTGGCGGATATTGGCGTCCTTTTGGATCAAATCGCGGTTGCCAGGACGATGCGGCACCAGGACGGGAAACTCCAAAAATTTCAGGCTTTCCCATAAAAAACGGGACTGGTCGTCGGCAAATTCAAAACCCTGAAACCGGAGTTCGGTGCTGCGCTGTAACCGCGACCAAAACGAAGCGACCAATATCGACAAGATAAAGCAACTGGCGATAATCATGCCGGTCGGTCGTTCATACACATTCGCGGCGGTCGTATAAAAAAACACGCCCGTAATCAGGGCGTACGCCCAGGGCCAAGCCAGGATACCTTGGTGGCGATGTTCCCGCCATTTGTCAATCAGTGTCGCCAGGCATGCGCTGGACATGAGCACCAGCACGCCCGTGGCATAGGCCGCCCCCTGGGCCGTGACATCGGCGTTAAAGACCCAGGTGACGAATAAATTGATAACGGTAAATAAAATCACCAGCGGCCGCGTGGCCCGCGCCCACTCCGGCGCCATGCCATAGCGGGGGAGGTACTTGGGCATCAGGTTGAGCAAACCGGCCATGGCGCTGGCGCCGGCAAAGGCCAAGATGGCGATGGTGCTAATGTCATAAATCGTGCCAAAAATCTCCCCAAAGATCGGCACATGCAGGCGTTGCAGGTTTTTCCCTTCGCCATGGGCCAGAAAGGCCAGCGTCCGTTCGACCGCCAAGCCACGGTAGCCCTTGGATTGGATTTTGTCCTTGTCGCCGGGCAAGTGATCCAGTTCGGCGGGACTCATCCGCGCGACTTCTTCCACGCTAAAGCGGTGCAAGAAAATTGGATTGACCAGTGTGGCGGTAACAATTGACGACCCGATCAGCATGACCGACATGATAAGCGCCGCCACCAATAACAACTTGCGGGTGTTGCGTATTCTTCCCGCGGGATGATGCGGGTCGTCTCCCGGATCCCCCTGGACCAGGGGCATGACCGCGACGCCGGTTTCAAAACCGCTTAGACCCAGGGCCAATTTGGGGAAAATAAGCAGGGAAATCCCCAAAATGGTCCACCAGCCGGTCCCCGACAGGGGAATATGGTCTGGATTAATTTCCCAGTGTCCGGATTGAACCGAATTGAACCAGTCGAAAAAGTACTGCGGATGAAAGATCAAATAACCGATCCCCGCGCCGATAATGATGGCGTTCAATGCCAAAAAGACCACGGTAATCGCCACGGCGACGCCGATGACTTCTTGAAATCCGCGCAGAAACATGGCCCCCAGCATGGTTAAGAGCGCCAGCGTAAACACCATCCGTTCGCGGTCGATGCCCATTGTAGCCAGCCAGGGGGGGGCATGGTTGACGCGGAATTCTTCCCAATAATGGTTTTCCACCAGATGGACTGCCGCATCCGCCGCGGAGAGCGTTTTTGTAATGATAAAATCCGTCGCGGCAAAGCCCAACAGCACCAGGACCAGGGTTTTTCCCACCCAGCCATGCAGCAGTTTTTCCAGCATGGCGATGGAGCCCTGGCCCAGGGGGGACTTGGATGCCACATGGCTATACACGGGGAGCGCGCCAAAGAGAGTCAAAAGGACCAGGACGCCGGTTGCTAGCGGCGCCAATAGTCCCGCGGCTTCAAACGCCAGGTAGGGCTGATAGCCTAGGGTGCTAAAGTAATCGACCCCGGTCAGGCACATCACCGCTAACCAGGGGCTTTGGTGGTGTTCGGCATGGCCCGGGTCGGTGGCCAAACTGGGAATGGGGGCCGTGGCGCCTTTCGTGGAAGGAAGCAAATTAGCGGCAGCGGTCATAGGAGCGGACATAAAATCGACCAAGGGGCTTGTACCGCGAAGAGCGGGCTTTCTTCAGGGCGCGTACTCTTTGCCCGGCACGGGGGAAGAACATCCCTCGGTAAATACCAGTCTAGCCGCGCGACTAATGCGAAAGCGAGCGTAATGCGGTTCTCTATAATAGAAACAGCAGAAACCTTGACGGATCTACGAGGTTAGCTGACGGGCGAGGGATCAAGGTCTCCCTTCCACAAGGATTAGCCCCACAATTGGGTTCCCCGCTGCCGCGTGGTTAGGGGCGTCTTTACAGAAGTGCGCCACCAAGCATGCCGCGACATTCGATCATCATCTGGACCTCATTGTAAGTTCCGCCACCCTAGAATCAAGAGAGCATTAACTTGGGCAATAAAACTTGTGAAAATTCCAAGTCATGACAAACTAGCGGAAATAAGCGAACTTTTACGCCTGTTAACCGCGATGAGTCAAATTTTTTCTAGGTATAGAGAGGGTGATTGAACCCCAGGGCAGAAATACTCATAAAAACTAGTAACGCCGCAGTTTGGTTTACGCTGGGTTGGGTGGGGTGACCCGCGGGGAGGGCTTGGTCCGCCGACGGGACCACCAGAAATGCCCTCCGATGGCGATCAGCCTCGGATGCGGGCCTTGAATTGACGCTCTACTTGCGGCGTTTTACAATGCGCAAACACTTTCCTTAACTAGACTTGGACCAAGGTGGCACCATGCAAAAATATTTCTTGTGGGCGGGCTTGTGGCTGGCCGCGACCAGTTTGACAACAATTTTTACTGCGGAATGCGGCTTTGCGGCCGAGACGATCAAGATTGTCAGCAGCCTTCCCCGCACCGGCAGCGCCAAGGACCAGACGGATTCGATTGTAAATGGGATCAAACTAGCCCTGGCCGAGGCCAACTACCAGGCGGGGGGGTTTACCTTGAAGTATGAGGACCTGGACGACGCCACCGCCGCCGCGGGCCAATGGACCGCCGAGCGGGAAGGGGCCAACGCCAAATCGGCCGCCGCCGATCAGGATGTGATGGTCTACATTGGGCCGTATAACAGTAACGCGGCAAAAATTTCGATGCCGATCCTCAACCGCGCTCCCCTGCTGATGATTAGTCCCGCGAATACCGCGATCGGACTCACCAAAAAGAACGAATTTGACCGCCAAGAACCGGGCATTTACCGCCCCACCGGCAAAATCAACTACACCCGCGTGGTCGCCACTGATGACTTGCAAGGTCCCTTAGGCGCGCTCTGGGCGAAAAGCCTGGGGGTGAAAAAAGTCTACGTCCTGGATGACAAGGAAATGTACGGCAAGGGTATCGCCACGCTCTTTGCGGACAAGTGCGACGAATTGGATATCGAAGTGCTCGGCCATGACAGCATCACCGTGACCAATGTCGAATTCAAGGCCCTGATGAATAAGATCAAAAAGGCCAATCCCGACTTGGTGTACTTTGGCGGGACGACGCAATCGCAGGGGGGCCAAATCGCCAAGGATATGGTGGCCGTGGGGTTAAAATGCAAACTGATGGTTCCGGACGGTTGCTGCGAGCAAGCGTTTATCGACGCTGCCGGCGCGGATAATCTGCATAATCGCTGCTATGTCACCTTTCCCGGCTTGCCCGAGGATCAATTGACAGAAGTTGGCCAGCAGTTTTATAAGAAGTACGAAGAAACCTATAACATCAAACCGCAACCGTATGCCATTTATGGGTATGAGGCGGGCCGGGTCGCGGTGGCGGCCATCAACAAAGCCAAACAGAAAGATCGCCAGGCGATCATTGACGCCGCCTTGAGCCTGCGGGATTTTCAGGGAGCCTTGGGCAAGTGGTCATTTGACGCCAATGGCGACACGACGCTGCGGCGGATGACCGGATTTGTCGTGCAAGATGGTAAATTTGCCGCCCCCCGTGTGTTGGATGAAATGAATGAGGAATAGTAGTCCTCTCACTCCGTGAGAGGAAACAGCGAATAGAATTTTGACAACCACCTTGTAACTCACATGTCCCATAATACTTATTGTTCATCACACGGAGTGTGATGAGTACACAGTAGTCCTCTCACTCCGTGAGCGGAAACAGCGAATAGAATTAATAACGTGTCGTTGTTCCCCCAACCACTTTTTAATTCCCAAACCCCAGCATCACACGGAGTGTGATGAGCACACTTTTTCAGCGCGAATTACCCCCCCCTCCCTTGATTGTCCAATCGCTATGTTACCAATGCTCTGGGGGGACGCCACGCTTTCCAATTTTTATAATCTGACTCTCACCGGGCTTACCCTGGGGAGTTTGATCGCGCTGATCGCCCTGGGCTACACGATGGTCTATGGCATTATTGGGCTGATTAATTTTGCCCACGGCGACGTCTTTATGCTGGGGGCGGTTCTGTGCTGGTGGCTCTTGGAACAGGCCCAAGTCAAGATGGAAGAACTGACCCTGGGGGGGGCGATATTGTATGTGTTGGGATTGCTGGTCGTGACCATGCTTGCCTGCGCCGCGCTCAATACCGCGATCAACCGCGTCGTCTATCGGCCATTACGCAAAGCCCCCAAACTGGCGGCCCTGGTCTCGGCCATCGGGGTCTCGTTCATCTTGCAAAATCTTGGCCAACTCTGGGCGGGGGCCAGTCCGCAAAATGTCACGCCGATTGTCCAGCGCAATGCCAATATCTTTGGCGAGGATGCTAGCCTTTATCTCAGCCGCTCCGACCTGCTGGTGATGGTTTGCGTGGTCCCGCTGATGCTGGGTCTGTTTTTATTGGTGCGATACACAAAAATTGGCAAGGCAATGCGGGCCGTGCAGCAAAATCCGGTGGCGGCGGAACTGATGGGCATCCCGGTGGAGCGGGTCATTTCGGTCACGTTTGGCATGGGAGGGGCCTTGGCCGGGGCCGCCAGCGTGTTTTATGCCTTTAGTATTGGCTCCGTCAAGTTTCAAATGGGGTACCAGAACGGGTTGTATGCCTTTACAGCGGCGGTATTGGGGGGAATCGGCAGCATCCCCGGGGCCGTGCTGGGGGGACTGCTCATTGGACTGGTAAAAACCTATGCCAGCGGCTACGGCAGCGAACAATGGTCCAACGCGATCATTTTCGGCATTTTAATTCTAATCTTGGTTTTTAGACCAGCGGGCTTGTTGGGCCGCAACACGAGGGAAAAAGTATGAAACCCCTCCGCCACTGGCTCCCCTGGACCTTGGGCGTTTTTGCCCTCCTGCCCATACCCATTTCCGCGCTTTCATGGGATGTGTTTGGCGATACCCTGAGTCTGCTGTTTGTGTATGCCATTTTAGCGCTCGCGCTGAATGTCGTCGTGGGTTACGCGGGAAATTTGCACCTGGGGATCGCGGCATTTTTTGCCATCGGGGTGTACGTGACGGCGATTCTGTGCGCGCAGTCGTATCCATTTCAAATTGGCGTGTTTCCCAGCTTGCTGGCGGCTTTGTGCGCGGCGGGACTGGTGGGGCTTATGGTGGGAGCGCCCACCCTGCGCCTCCGGGGGGATTATCTGGCGCTGGTCACGCTGGGCTTTGGCGAAGTCATCAAAGACACCCTTATGAACTGGTCGGCGATTACCAATGGCTCGCAGGGAATCTCCGGCGTGGTAACGCCCCAGTTTCCCGCTTGGCTGGCGGATTGGATTACCCAACGCGGTGGCAACCCCGACTGGGCCACCAACTACCTGTGGTTTTATTATTTTTTACTGGCCTGCCTGGCCCTGGTGCTGTGGCTTTTGGGAAATCTCGAATCCTCCCGCCTGGGCCGCGCCTGGGTCGCCCTGCGCGAGGACGAACTCGCCGCACAGTGCATGGGTCTTAACGTGACCCGCCTAAAATTGGCGGCTTTTGCCATTGCTTCGGCGTTGGCGGGCTTTGCCGGGGGGCTGTACGTTATGAAAATTCAAAACACGGCCAATCCCGAGTCCTATGGCTTTAACCTGTCGATTGAAATCCTTATGTGCGTCATACTCGGGGGATTGGGGAGCCGCCGAGGCGTGCTCTTGGGCGTGCTGCTGGTCAAGGGTTTTGATTTAATTCTCTTGCCAGCGCTGTCGCAACAAATTGCGGCCAATTCCGAATGGTTAAAGCCGGACAATTATAAATTGATGATTTACGGCATGGCCCTAGTACTGATGATGCAGTTTCGCCCAGCGGGAATTTTCCCGGAGGAACGGATCGCCCATGAACTGCAGGATCCGCCCCCGGCGGCAGCCTAACAGCCTCCTTGGCGCGGGGTTGGACAATATCTCTGGTGTGACACGATGAATCCGCTATTAGAAATCAACAACTTGACGATGAAATTCGGCGGCTTGACCGCCGTGCAGGATTTTACCTGGCAAGTTCCTGCGGGAGAAATCCGTTCGCTCATCGGTCCCAACGGCGCGGGAAAGACCACCGCCTTTAACGCGATTACCGGCATCTATGAACCGACCGCCGGACAGATTCGCTTTGCCGGGCGGACGTTGGAACTATCCCGCACGGCCTGGGTCTGGTTATGGGCCGGATTTGTCGGGCTGGTCACGGCGGTGGCGGCATTTTTGCTGATGGCGGGTCCCAATGAATTATGGCGTACGGCGGTTTACAAAATCTTTCAAGAGCAGCAAGGCTTGATAGAAGATGCAAAGGAAGCCGCAGCCGCTCCCTCTCCGATGATGGATGATGCCGCGCCAGGCAATGCCGTGCCTCCCGCTCAGATACCCCTTTTGCCCTGGAGTAAAGTCCGCGCGGCAATATACGACCATTTATGGGGGACGGGATTGCGAATCGACAAGCGTTCTTCCAAGAATTTTCGGATTGTCAACCAGGAAGACGAACAACTAGGCCGGGCCAGAACCTCCGAGGATGCCGCGGAGCTCTTGGCGACGTTGAATCAGATCATGGCCAGTGGCGTGGCCGACGGTTTGGACAAGCTCCGCGAAGACTCGCGGTTTCGGTCAATTGTGGAGGACGACACAAAATTACGTGAACAAGCGGCCAAAAACCGCCAGCGGGCCTGGTGGTTGTGGGGAGGGACCGCCACGGGTTTTGTATTGGGATTTTTAGGAGCTTTCACCGTCTGGAATAATAGCCGTCGCACACCGGACATCATTGGGAGCCGCGGGTTGGCCCGCACCTTTCAAAATATCCGCCTGTTTCGCGAAATGACCGTGCTAGAAAATGTGCTGGTCGGCGGCGACCGGCATATTGGCGGGACGCTGGCGGGAATGTTTTTGCACACACCCGGCCAGCAACGACAGGAACGCGCCGCCGCCGCCACGGCACGGGAAATATTGGAATTTGTCGGCTTAGGCCACCGCGCGAATCGACTGGCGGGTTCGCTCCCTTATGGGGACCAGCGACGGCTGGAAATCGCCCGGGCCCTGGCAACCAAACCGCAATTACTGCTGTTGGACGAACCCGGCGCTGGAATGAACCCCAGCGAGACGGCTGATTTGATAGAGCTGATCCGCCGCATTCGTCAACGCGGGGTGACAGTGCTACTGATCGAGCATCACATGAATGTGGTCATGGGTATTAGCGACCAGATCGCCGTACTCGATTATGGGCAAAAGATCGCCGCCGGGACCCCGGCCGAAATCCGCGCCAACCCCCGCGTGATCGAGGCGTACTTAGGGAAGGAAGAAGCGGGATAGTTAATTACAAATTACAAATTACAAATTACGAATTAAATACGGCCTTTCCCCTCATTCCTGACCCCTAATCACTGTCCCCTGACCCCTCGCCCCTATCCCCTGCCCCCTAACTCATGCCATTGCTCTCGCTCACGAACGTCTCCGCTGGCTACGGCCCGATTCGAGCCTTGGCGGGGATTTCGTTGACGGTCGAGCCGGGCGAAATTGTTACGATCATTGGCGCGAATGGCGCGGGAAAAAGCAGCACTTTGCGCTGTATCTCGGGCATTATCCGCCCCACCGCGGGGACGATCCATTTTCAAGGCCAACCCATACATGCCCAACCGGCCAATCAGATCGTCCGGTTGGGTCTCTGCCAGTCACCGGAGGGACGGCAGATTTTTCCCCGCTTAACCGTTCGCGAAAATCTAGAGATGGGGGCATTTACCCGCGCGGATGCCCGCAATGTACAGGCTGACCTGACAAAAATGTATCAGCTATTTCCCATTTTGCGGGAACGCGCGACGCAACTGGGAGGCACGCTTTCCGGCGGTGAACAACAAATGCTAGCAATCGCGCGGGCTTTGATGGGCCGCCCGCAATTATTGCTCTTAGACGAGCCTTCGCTGGGTTTGGCCCCATTGATCGTGCACAAGATATTTGAGGTCATTCGCCAGTTAAATGCCGAAGGAATGGCCATTTTATTAGTGGAACAAAATGCGCGCCTGGCGCTGCGCATTGCCTCGCGTGGTTATGTGTTAGAGACCGGCCAAATTACCTTGTGCGGCCCCGCCAAAGAGCTGTTGCACGATGAGCGAATTCGAGAAGCGTATTTGGGGGGATAATTTTTTTGTGGGCCGTCCTGGAAAATAGTGTTACAATCCACCACGGCGGCGGATTGATCGGGCCTGTCTTTTTGCTTTTTATTTTCATTTTTCAATCGAGGGATTTGCGCATGTTAGACCTTTATAAGTTGACTCTTCGCTGTGGCAAAACCATGCTCACGTGTCTGGCACTGTCGCCCGCCAGCCTGGTTTGGAGTCAAACAGCCGCTGCTCCCGCCGCCCTCCCCGTGGGAACATCCCCCGCTCCCGCGGTAACCGCGCCCGCATCCCTTCCTTCCACCGCGGTTCCCGTGGCTGGCGTCAAAGAGGCCGCTCCCCACCCCTCGCAAGCCTTGGCGGATTATATCGCCCGGCCCGATGAAAGTTTTTCTTGGAAAATACGGCGCAAATTTGACCTGCCAAAGGGGCGCGGCGTCGAGTTGATTATGACCTCACAAACCTGGAAAGACATCCCCTGGAAGCACCAACTCTACCTGTATATTCCGCAAACCGCCAGCACCAAGAATCACGCGTTGTTCCTGGTTGATGGTGGCGCTTGGAAGGCGGAGTACGAAGCTCCCGCCGAAAATAATGATATTTCCGTGGGGGGCCGAACAGCCCACTTACTGGAAGCGGCCAACGTGATCAAAGCTCCGCTGGTCATCCTGCGCCAGGTTCCCCAACAACCCATTTTTGATGGCAAGGTTGAGGATGAGATAATCTCTTTGACTTTTGAAAAGTACATGAAAACCGGCCAGGCCGATTGGCCCCTGTTGCTCCCCATGGTCAAAAGCGTGGTTCGTGCCATGGACACCGTGCAAAAGGTCGCCCAAGAAGAATGGCAGCAAAACATCGACAAATTTGTGGTGACCGGCGCGTCCAAGCGCGGTTGGACCACCTGGTTGACGGGCGCGGTCGAGCCACGGGCTGTCGCGATCGCCCCCATGGTGATCGATATGCTGAACCTCTCTCCCCAAATGGAACAACAGTTGGCCTATTACGGCGAATACAGCGAGCAAATCAAGGATTACACCGAAAAAAGCCTCCCCAAAATGCTCAAAACGCCCCGTGGCAGGCAGTTGCAGCAAATCATTGACCCCTTTGCTTATAAAGAAAAAATCACCCAACCAAAACTGATTATCCTGGGTACCAACGACCGTTATTGGACCGTGGACGCGCTCAACCTTTATTATGACGAGCTAGCGGGTGAAACAAACATCTTGTACGTTCCTAACAATGGGCATGATATCCAAGATATGCCCCGTTTGATTGGAACCTTGGCCGCCTTTTATGAACAAGCCGCCGGCGGAGTCACCCTGCCCAAGCTGACGTGGAAATACAGCAATGGTGAACAAGGCCTGCAATTGCAGGTAGGCTCGGAACCATTGCCCCAAAAACTGACCCTGTGGACGGCAACCAATAAAACCCGCGATTTTCGCAATGCGCAGTTTACGCCCACCACCATCGACAACGTTTCGGGCTTGACCACGATCAAGCTACCCCCGCCCGATGCGGGTTATAGCGTGAACTATGTCGAGGCCACCTACGACCGCCAGCCATTTCCCTGCACGCTCTCGACCACGATGCGCGTCCAGGGACAAGAGTAGCCTCTGAAAATTGAGCGTTTAATGTCGCGGCCTAGCGAATTCGTTATTGCTTGAATGATAAGGCGCTAGTCCACGGTTATTGCTGCGGCAACCGTGGGCTAGGGCCCTGTGTCTAATGTGCGCAACCCGAGCCGTTCGCATTGACACGACACTAGTGAGCGTACGCGCTTTTGGCCGCCTGGACAAATTGTCGACACAACTCCGCGTCTTTGCGGCCCGGGGTACTCTCTACGCCGCTTGCGGTGTCCACGGCATCGGGATGAACGGTGGATATGGCTTGGGCCACGTTCCGCGGAGTCAACCCCCCCGCCAATATCAGTGGAATATTTAAGCTCTGTCGCCAACTGGACAGACTTTGCCAGTCGGCGGTTATTCCTGTCCCTCCATAAGCTTTAGGTGTGTAGGCATCGATCAGAATTCCGTCGAGTTTCACACCCAGTTGGACACATTCACCTAAAAACGTATCAATTGTCAAAGTGGGAGGTCCTAACAGCCTGAGTGCCTTGATCAATTTAGGGGGGGAGACTTGGCGGAATAACTTAGACAAGAGGATCTGAATTTGTAAAAGACGGGCTGGAGTTTCGTCCCCATGTATTTGCCAGTAATTTAATGGCAAATCGGACGCGGCTCTTAAGTCCTGGTCTTCGGAGTTGACAAATAACCCCACCGTATGCAGGGAAGCGGGGATATTATTTAGTAATTCCCTCGCCGAGTCAAAAGTGACATAGCGACGGCTATCGGGGTAAAAATTTAGCCCTATGGCATCAACTTGGCTATCAATAATACCCGGTAGATCCGTCAGTTCAGTAATGCCGCAAATTTTAGTGGTAAACATGATCTATTTGTATAATAAAGAGTTTCAAAAGCTATGAAGCGATGGAATTCAAGCGAAAAAAAGATGCAATTGATATTCAAAAATGCCCTCACTTTCGTTGCCCTGACGATATTTTAGATTATAACAAATAGGTAAGGACAAGGGGTGAGTTCATTGCTGCCGCTGATCCGGCGTTGGCCCTGGCCGACGCATCTTGCGCATATTCACGGGGAGTGTGCGTGATTAATGTTTCATTGGATGCGGTAATTTCTATTTTCTTTGAGGAGACAGCTCATGAAGAAGTTTGTGTTATCAGGGCTTTTTATTAGCGCATTGGCCACGCTGGCCCAGGCCAATCCGGTCGTCATTGTCGATACCACGCCGGGTACGGCGGTCAATGATGGCACGATCAACGGCGGCGAATATGTCGGCCTGAGCCGGGGGATCAACGCCGGTTTTGGCAATGTGATTGGCTCCCAGTCGGAATTGCATGTTGATTCCAGTTTGGCTGGTGATCTGAACTTTGGCCTGCGCCAAGGTGGCGGAAATCTCTTTAACCAAGGGGTCATCTACATTGACTCTATTCCCGGTGGGTTTACTAGCACCGCCTCGTTCACGGATGGCGCCGACCCCTTGCGTCGGGCAATCTCCGGATTCAACGGGTTTGGCGGTTCGGGGAATACGCTGTTGCTTTTTGCTCCCGGCTTTGAGGCGGATTACGCCATTGGGATCGAAAGCGGATTTGCCGGTCTGTGGCAATTGAGTGCCGGCTCCCATACCTTTTTGTCGGCGGTCAACCTGACCCCCACCGGCAATCCCAATGCGAGCGCTTTCGAAATCAACACCACTTTGGCGTCAATTGGCGTGCCCTTGGGTGGATCTTTTGATTACGTCATGACGTACCTCAATGCCAACGATGGTGGCGGTCCGTTCCGTTCGGACGAATTTCACGGCGTCAAGCAAGCCACGGTTCCGGGGGGCAACATCGGCCAGGCTGCGTTGACACTAGCCCAAGGGGACTACAACACCTTTGTGAGTATTCCCGAGCCTTCCACCTGGGTTCTGCTGGGGTTGGGGAGCCTGCTAGCGGGTTGGTCCCTCAAACGCCGTGTGTAAATCATGGGTTGGAAAGGGATACCTGTTGCCAATCACGTCCGCTAGGATTTTTCTCCGCTCAATATAACAAATAGTTTCGCGAAACCACCGCATCCCTTTGCGGTAAGCCGCAAACGATTCCTGCAATATCTATCTGCATTTTTGCGAATTTATTACGGCAGGAACTTGCAAACAAAAGCACTTGGGCAATAAACCCCCAAGTGCTTTTGTATTTTTATTGTAATGAGCGGGAATAAAAACATTATTCTAACATTCTTATTACAATAAATTGTTGGGGGACAGATTTTCGGCTATTTCGCACTCCCTTTGCTTATCTTGATGGGGGGACTGACGGAAGTAAAAGGCCGTGAAGAATCATTCAGGAAAAAAATAGCCTTTGCGTGCCTAGAGGGGGTGAGTGGATTTTAAACGCTATTTCTGGCGCTGAGTGATTTGGGGGGGACATCGGGACATGTGGGGGGCGTTTTCTTAGGATAGACAACCATGAAGGCTGCTTGCCGCGCGATTTGTCGTGCTTGGGTGATGGGGTTGGGTTTGCTGGTTGGTGGTTGGGGGACGAGTTTGTCGCTGGCGGCGGATGTCTCTGCCCCCGCGTTTTTTCAATGGTACGAGACCAGTTGGCGGACCATGGAACGTCGCACGGCGGATGTCTTTGCGGCGGGTTATGGCTCGATTTGGGTTCCTCCCGTGGGAAGGGCGGAAGGAGGCCAATCCGTCGGCTATGACGTTTATGACCGCTTTGACCTAGGAAGCACGGGCAGGCCAACGTTTTATGGAACCGAGAGCCAATTAAAGAAAACAATCAACACCTGGCATCAAGCGGGACTAAGCGCTTATGCCGATATGGTCTGGAACCACGCGGCTTTTAGCGATAATAGCACGCCGGGATTTTTTAACGCGGGGGGATATCCGGGACTAAACATCACCCTGCCCGGCGCCATTGATGGCGACTTTCATAGCGCGTTTGCCACCGGCGACCTGGAAGGACGTTTGTCGGGACTGGTGGATATCGACCAGGGGACCAACCATTTTATGATCCGCAATCCCGTGCCGGGATTTGCCAATAATATCCGCGCGGGCACTATTCCCGCCTTTGGCCGTTTGGCGAATGTGCCAAATGAGAATAACCGCCGCTTCTACCCCGACCAACAGCAGCAACCGATCATGTTGTTTGACCCGGTCACGGGAGAGACCAATATCGCGGTCTATCCATTTAATAATTCCAATCCCCTGGCTGGAGACCCGGTGGCCGAAAATGCCCTGGGCTACCTCATGCGCAATAATCAGTGGTTGGTGCAGCATGTGGGCTTTGACGGGTTTCGCATCGACGCGGCCAAGCATATGCCCCTGTGGGTTTACAACTATTATGACCGTGCCGTGTATCGGTCAAATCCGCGAACCAACCTGGATGGCAGCCCCCGCCACGTGTTCGGCTTTGTTGAGGCCTTTGATAGTAGCACCTCCGTGCTCAACAATTATGTGAAAAAAAACATTAATCCGAATGACACTGGCCGGATCGGCGGAAATCGAGATGCGCTGGATTTTTCGCTGTTTGACGCATTTCAGAAAAATTTGACCAGCAACGGTGTGGTAAATAACTGGAACAACGTGCGCAACGCGGCGCTGGACGTGACGGACGACGGCCTGCATAACGGTTCCCGCGGGGTGATGTTTGTCCAAAGCCATGACAGCTTTGGCCCGCATTTAAACAACGTCGCGCACGCCTACATCCTGATGCATCCGGGAAACGCTATTGTCTATATGAATGGCAAGGAATACGGCGACAATCGCGACTTTCCCAAGGCGGGCCGCGGCGACGCCCTGGGCGGAATCTATGGAGACACGATCACCACGCTGGTCGAATTGCGCAACACGCATGGGCGGGGAAATTATCTGGAACGCTATTTGGAGAAGGAAAATTTTGCCTATGAACGGGAAGGCTCGGCCTTGGTGCTTTTAAGTAACCGGACCGACAGCGGGTTTGATTCACGGACGATGGATGTCAATTTTCCCTGGGGGACGTATCTGGTTGAACTGACGGGGAATGCGGCCCTTAATCCCAATATTCCCCAGGTGGTCCGGGTGCGGGATGATTTTTTTGAGGGGCCCACCAAGGTGGATGTGCGTTTCTTGCGAAACGGCGGCACAGGAGACAAAGGTTATCTGATCTACGGCCTGCAAAATCCCAAATCCCAAAACGGCATTGAACTGACCAATGTGCATTCGGTGCTGGAGGGGGGCACTCCCCCGCCTAACGACTATCAAAACGGGATTACTCGTCTGGCGGATATTTCCGTGATCAAAGGAAATACGTTCAACGTCACGCTCCACACGCAGGCCGTAACCCTGCCTAATGGCGTGCGCGATCCCGACGCCGATGGCGACAATGCGCTTTTGCGTATTAACGACGGTTTTGACGCCAATGGCAACGGCCAAGTGGATTATCGCACGCCGGGACCGACAAGCTACGGCTTTGAAGAGTTCGCGACCGTGCGGACACCCGGATATGGCAGCCCCACGGGGAATGGCGTTTACACCCAGACCATCGACGCCACGCGACTGCCGGAAGGGTACAACTTTATCACCACCCGTGCGTACCGCCGCCGTACCGACGGCGGCCCGGCGGTATTTACGGATTTTCGCGAAACAATTTATATCGATCGTCTCTTGCCGGTGAGCGCGGTGGATAGTTTTCACCCGTTTGGTTCCGGCGTGGGCGACAACGACATTTGGATTCGCTCACTTGATAAAACCGCCGACAACGTCAAGGTGTTTCTCAATCTCCCCGCGAATCAAACCGACGCGCAGATCCTGGCCCTAGTGAACGCGGGTCAGGGAAATACCGACCGGCTGGACCAGGATATATTCAAGACGGGATTTTTTGGCATGACCAGCGGCAACAACGCCGTGACGGTTGTCACCTACGAGATCACCGGCACTTACAATATACAGCGGCTGACCGGCGTTCAGCCCGCCAACGCCCGCGGCGCAGGTTTGGCGGATTTGAACTTTGACGGGCAAGTGCTGGTCAATGACCTGTATGGCGCTGGGAGCTTTGAGCAGGTGCTGTATTCCCAAAACGCGCAGTTCAATCCCGCGGCGGACCTGAACGCCGACGGCCGGATCGATAATCGCGATTTGTATGAATTAGGGGAATACTTGGTGGAGCGGCGTTTCTCCCAGTCGGTGCTCAACGAGTATGACCGCCTGCTGCGCCGCCGGGGAAATATGAACGCCCCGTTCAATAATGTCGATAGCTTTGACATTGACGCCTTGCGGGATAATCTTGGCAGCACGGCCTGGGTGTATGATTTGGATGTGAACGGCACCGCCGGACCCGAGGATGTGGATCTATTGGTCCGCACCATCTTTCACACCGACTATGGCGATGCTAACCTGGACACCCTGATCAATCGTGAGGACTTGTCGCTGCTACGAGCCAATTGGCTACTATCGGGCCGTCATTGGGCCCAGGGGGACTTTAGCGGCGATGGACTGGTCAACCAAATCGACTTGGCTTTTGTCCAAACCAATTGGAATTCCCTGTATGAAAATTTCACCCAGGCCAGCACGGCCGTAGGGGGCTTTCCCATTCCCGAGCCGGGTTACTTTTATGCGGTGGGCTTGGCTGTGGGAGCTGGATTCTGGTTTAACCGCGGATGGCGGGTACGCTCACGTTCATTTCTGTAATACTGTATACTGCGAATAATATTTCTTGAGGGACGCGGATTGCGGCTAGCCGAAAGGCGCCGATCCCGACGGTAATTTCTCAATTGCGAGCGGCGATAAGCTTGCTTACACTGTAGCTTCCCTTTGTATTTCAATTGACACTTATTCCCCCGCAAAGCACAAAAGATGACCTCCACCACTGCCAGCGCGGTCGGACTAGCTCCCGTGTGGATGCGGGATTTAATCGCGGGTTTGGCTGTTAGCCTGGTGGCGTTGCCGCTATGTTTGGGGATTGCACAGGCTTCGGGCGCTCCGTTGTTATCCGGAGTCTGGGCGGGTGTGATCGGAGGCGTGGTGGTGGGATGGCTCAGTAAATCCCCGACCAGCGTGAGCGGCCCGGCGGTGAGCACGGCGGCGGTGGTGGCGGCACAGATCCCGCTTTTGCAATCATACCACACATTCTTATTGGCGGTGGTGATCGCCGGATTCATGCAAATGGGGC
The DNA here is from genome assembly GCA_033762255.1 of Pirellulales bacterium. NCBI lineage: Bacteria > Pseudomonadati > Planctomycetota > Planctomycetia > Pirellulales > Pirellulales bacterium. The sequence continues at coordinate 84,189 of JANRLT010000070.1, forward strand.
TGGGACTGTTGCGAAGCGGCTTTTTGTCCGATTTTTTCCCCGGGAGCGTGATCAAGGGGCTTATCGCCGCGATTGGCATCATCCTGATCTTAAAGCAAATCCCGCATCTCTTGGGGCATGACGCCGACCCCGAAGGGGATTTTGCCTTTTTGCAGGTTGATCATTCCAACACATTTTATGAGCTGGGGGAAATGTTTTGGGATATTCATCCCGGCGCGGCGGTGGTGGGTCTGGGTTCCATAGGCCTGTTATGGCTCTGGGATACACAACCAGGCCTCAAAAGCATGCTCATCCCCGGGCAATTGGTGGTGATCGTGTTGGGGGTGGGGGTAAGCCGCTTATTTCAACGCCTCGGCGATGATTGGACGATCATTGCCAATAACTTTGTGCAGTTGCCACTGGTGCCGCAATTGGCGGATTATGCCAAGTTTCTGGCCTGGCCGGATTTTAGCCAGTGGACAAATCTGGCCGTGTATGGTTCGGCTGCCACCATCGCGGCCGTGGCTTCGTTGGAGACCTTGCTCAACCTGGAAGCCGCCGACCGCCTGGATCCCCGCCAGCGTATTTCCCCCGCCAGCCGCGAACTCTTTGCCCAGGGGGCTGGAAACGTCCTGGCGGGTTTGGTGGGGGGGATTCCCATTACCTCGATGATCGTTCGCAGTTCGGTCAATGTTCAAGCCGGCGCGCTCTCTCGCTGGTCCACGATTTTTCATGGTTTGTGGCTGCTAGTGGGCGTTTTATTTTTTTCATTTTGGCTCAACATGATCCCGCTGGCCTGTTTGGCGGCTATTTTGTTTTATACCGGGATAAAGCTGTGCAGTCCGCGGTTGGTAGGACAAATGTGGCAAGCGGGTTTTTACCAGTTTGTGCCCTTTGTGGTGACCGTGGCGGCGATTGTTTTTACCGATTTGTTGATCGGGGTGTTGATCGGCCTGGCGGTCAGCCTGGGCTTTATCCTCAATAGCAATCTTCGCCGCCCGATTCGCCGCATCGTGGAAAAGCATTTGGGGGGGGAGGTGTTGCATTTGGAACTGGCGAATCAGGTCAGTTTTTTGAATCGCGCGGTGATCATCAAAAATCTCGAAGCGGTGCCCCGGGGGGGGCAAGTGTTGATCGACGCCTCTAACACCGATTACATTGATCCCGACATTCTTGATTTGCTACGTGATTTTACCGAAAAATCCGCTCCCGCCCGCAATATCAAAGTCAGCCTGCAAGGCTTTCAAGAGCGTTATTTCCTGCAAGATCGGCTGCAATACGTGGATTATTCCACCCGGGAACTGCAAAACCAGCTTACCCCCGCGCAAGTACTGCAAATTTTGCTAGAGGGAAACCAGCGTTTCCTCAGCGGCCAGCGTTTGACGCGCGACCTGAGAAGGCAAATCGGCGCGACCTCCGCCGGTCAGCATCCCTTGGCGGTGGTGCTCGGCTGTATTGATTCCCGCACTTCCACCGAATTGATCTTTGACCTGGGGCTGGGGGATATTTTTAGCGTGCGGATCGCGGGAAATATCCTCAGCAACGAAGTGTTGGGAAGCCTCGAATATGCCTGCGCCGTGGCAGGCGCAAAACTGATCTTGGTCATGGGGCATACCCGCTGTGGAGCGGTTACTTCCGCCGTGGAACTGGCGCATGCGGGCAAAACCGCCGCTCAAGCCACCCATTGCGATCACTTGGAATCAATTGTCAGTGTGATTCAGGAATCAGTGTCAAAGAGGTTGGACAAACGTTTTGAGCACTTGTCAAAGCCTGAAAAGGATGCCTATGTGGATGAGGTGATCCGGGGCAATGTGGCGCATGTCGTCACTTTGATTCAGTCCCAGAGCAAGATGTTGGGGGGGCTATTAGCGGCTGGAAAAATTGGGATCGTGGGAGCGGTGTACGACGTGGCCACGGGAAGAATTAGCATTCTTTCCCCAACCGCACAGACGGCCACGGAATCCGTGCCAAATCACTATCTATTACGAAATGTGTGATATGGGTTTGCTTTCCTAGATCGTCCCCATTTCCCCACTTGGCCAGTTTGGCCGCTAGCAGGTATATTAAGGAAAGTGGATTCCCAGTAAAGTCTGCCTGGTTTGCGCAAATTTCCCATGCCCCCAGATTCCCGTCGTGTGGTTATCACCGGTTTTGGTCTCGTTTCTCCTCTAGGCGATACGCCCGAGGATTTATGGATCGCATTATCCAGTGGAAAAAGTGGTGTTGGTCGGTTGGATAGTATTCCCGCCGGGGCCTTGCCGGTGAATATCGCGGCCGAGGCTAAATGTTTTACCGGCGATGCCGATAACTTTGGCCCCCTGGATAAGGAATTGAAAAAAACCATTCGCAAAGCACAAAAAGTGATGTGCCGCGAGATTCAAATGGGTATTGCCGCCGCGCAAAAAGCCCTCTTTCACGCCGAATTAATTCCCGGTCCGCGGTACAATCCCGATCGCACGGGGACGCTCTTTGGGTCGGATTATATGCTCTCCTCGCCGGATGAGTTTAGCGCGGGGATAGCCGCCTGCCACGGCGAAAATGGCGAAAATTTTGTCTATGGCAAATGGGCGACGGATGCCTTTCCCCAGTTGTATCCGCTGTGGCTGTTGAAGTATCTGCCTAATATGCCCGCCGCGCATGTGTCGATCTTTAACGACTTGCGGGGACCAAATAACTCATTAACACAGCGGGAAGCGTCGGCAAATTTGGCATTGGGAGAAGCGTTTCGGACGATCGCGCGGTGCCACGCGGATGTGATGGTGGCGGGGGCCACCGGCACGCGCGTGCAACCGATGAAGGCCATCCACGCCGTCCAGACCGAAGAGCTAGCCCAAGCTGATCAGCCTGAACGGGCGGCCCGGCCGTTCGACCGGGACCGGACCGGCATGGTGCTGGGTGAGGGGGCGGGGGTGGTGATCTTGGAGGAATTGTCCCATGCCCTGGCGCGGGGGGCAAAAATTTATGGCGAGTTGGCGGGTCATGCTTCGGCCACGGTGGCCAATCGTCGCGGCGTGGCCGACCGGGCGTTAGCGTTGACGCATGTCATACGACAGACTTTGGCCGATGCGCGAATATCCTCCGCCGAATTAGGCCACATTCATGCGCATGGCCTGGGGACGCGCGAATGCGACAAAGCCGAAGCCCGCGCGATTTTAACGGGTTGCGGAGCGGAGGTTGGGGGGCGGATTCCGGTGGTCGCCGCCAAAAGCAATTTTGGCAATCTTGGTGCGGGAAGCGGCGTGGTCGAGTTGATTGCCAGTTTGCTGGCACTAAGAGAAGGTCGTTTATTCCCCGTATTAAACTATGAAACACCCGACCCGGATTGCCCGCTGCGAGTGGTGCGCGATTCTGATACCCCCGCTGGAAGTTCGGTGCTCAATCTTAATGTGACCCCCCAGGGTCAAGCGGCGGGAATTTTAGTGCGGACCTACACGGGTTGATCGGTGGTGCGCGGTTTTACCACGGGTAACGGGGGTGGTGTTTTTGCCGCGGCGCGCGGTTATAGGGGTCTGCGGGATTAACCATGGGGGAATGGTTAACAGCGGGAAAATGCTTTTTCCTGGAGAATTCGCCGGAATTGTGCGGGTGATTTGCCCATGTTCCTTTTCCAAGCTAACTGTTGATAGCATGATCACGCGCGGCGGCAACTTTGCCATGCGCGTCCGTGCGCTTCTAACGGGAATGCGGCCATGGATCGTCTCGACGCCAAACGAGAGCAAATTGCCGAAGTGATGCGGGAACGTCTGGCCGCCGACCAAATGTCAAATTGGCGGGTCGCGGATTGCATGACCCCCGCCCCTTTATGTATTGAGTCGCATACCAGTGTGGCGGATATCGTTCGGCTCTATCATGCCAAGCAATTCCGTCATTTGCTGGTCACGGATATTTGGCGGGGATTGGTGGGGGTTGTCAGCGACCGGGATGTCCTGCGTTGCTTTGGGCCCGATGGTAAGCAGGATTTAAGCTACCTCAATTCCATCACCGCGGCCGAAATTATGAGCCGCGATATTGTGCTGATCGACGCCGAGTTGCCCATTACCCAGGCCCTGCGGCTATTGCTGTTGCACGGGATAAATTGTCTCCCCGTACAGCGGGAGGGACAACTGGTGGGTATCTTAACCGGCACCGACTTGCATATCATGCTTGAGGCGCTCTTGGTTGCCCATGAGTCCGGCATTGTCGCTCCACGATCCGCGTTGAACGCGGTTTGACCGGCGCCGGCGTTAGGGATGATTAGTTTCTCCGGGCAAATACCCTGCTGATGGATGGGGGTACATTACTGCCACGGGGAAAGATATATGCCAGGCCATCCCGAATTGCTAAACTATCCTGCGGGGGATGGAAAATACCGGATTTGACTCTTGCGCTGATTGGCACAATCGTGAAGCGGGCGGTGAAATTCATCCCCCTCTGGCCGTCCGTGGACGATAAATCCACTATCCCCCAAGTTACGCCGGGATGGGTATATTTACTCTTCTGGCGAAGCATCGTTGATGGTGGGGTGTGCGGGGAAAGGAATCCTCCGGGCATGGTTCTTTCCTCTTACACCCACACGGCTTATGCCAAAAGACACTTTTCGTGTCGTGACTCGCGGCGCTGACGGCAAATTGCGTATTCGGGATTATAGCCAGCCGGACAATCTGCAACGCACCCACACGCAGATCGGAATTGACGACTGTAGCACCGATCTGGGCTTACGGGGAATGCCGGTGTTTCGCGGGTTGATTGGCCCCATGCCGGAGGGCAAAAACATCATTCGTTACGAATCGCCCGAAGTCTTTGAATCGTTGACCAAGGAATGGAGCCAGGCCAAGGCGACCCGTCGGCGGCGAATGCACGCGCCGGAAAACCAAGCCAGCTTGGAATAAGCGATTGCTTTCCCAAACAGATCGCCCCTGCCCGTGCCGCGCTATTGTGCGGCACTTTCTTGCAATTTGCCCCGGCCGCCGTTAACGTAAGGCAAACCCCCGATCAAATATATGACGGGGGAGAGCGTGCCTGTTAGGCGGTTATCTCAATCAGGAAAGGGGAATCAACGATGCGGATGCGCATTGCTTGTGTCATGTCGGCGGTGTTGTTAGTGTGCGGGTGGAATGCGCGGCCTCTGTGGGCGGCGGATGAACAGAGCTTACCGCGGGCCACGCCCGAATCGCAGGGTGTCTCCTCCGCCGCGATTAACGACTTTGTGGCCACTGTCGATCGCGAGATTGACACCATGCACAGTTTTATGCTGCTGCGACATGGAAAAGTCGTGGCGGAATGCTGGTGGAGCCCCGAAGCGGCGGATAAGCAGCATGTGCTTTGGTCGCTTAGCAAGAGTTTTACCGCGACCGCGGTGGGCCTGGCCGTCAAAGAGGGAAAATTAAGCCTGGATGATCCAGTGCTCAAGTTCTTTCCCGATCTGGCTCCCGAAAATCCCGGCGATAACCTCAAGGCGATGCGCGTCCGGGATTTGCTGCGCATGTCCACCGGACACCAGACCGAACCCCCCCGCACCGCCAATGAGCCGTGGGCCAAGACCTTTTTGCATCATCCGGTTCCATTTAAGCCCGGGACCCACTTTTTGTATAACACTTCGGCCACGTACATGCTATCGGCCATCGTACAGCAGGCCACCGGGGAAACCGTGCGAGAGTACTTGACTCCCCGTCTGTTTGAACCGCTTGGCATTCGCAATCCCCAGTGGGAAGAATCTCCCCAGGGAATCACCGTGGGAGGATACGGCCTGCATATCTTAACCGAGGATATCGCCAAGTTCGGGCAATTGTATTTGCAACAAGGAGAATGGCGGGGTAAGCGGCTGCTTACTAAAAACTGGGTCAAGGCCGCCACCGGCCGGCAAACCGCCAATGGCAGCAATCCGGCCAGCGATTGGGACCAGGGGTACGGCTATCAGTTTTGGCGTTGCACGCACGGGGCATATCGGGGGGATGGCCGGGATGGGCAGTTCTGCATTGTTCTGCCAAAGCAGGATGCGGTGATTGTCATGACCGCCAAAAATGGCGACATGCAAAAGCAACTCAGATTTGTCTGGGAAAAACTGCTCCCCGGCCTGCATGACAAACCCCTACCCGAGGATGAACCCAATCAGAATTTATTGCGGCAGACCATGAGCCAGTTAACAGTCCGCCCAATGGCGGAACAATCCCGGTAAGGCTTCTAGGTGTTGTTCGCCACGCCAAAAGCCGCCGGGACAGCGCCTCTGGTTGCTATCGGACCACAGGTTGGAGAGTGGCCCCGTTTCGATTCGCGGGCCATGTCCCGTTCGTCGAACCAGGTGGAGCTGCCGATGGCGACGTGGGTTGCGGGCTGGGCTGGGGTGTTAAACCGGGCAAGGTGTACAGACTAGTCCCGCTGTTAGTGGGGGGCATGGCCGGCGCGCTAACCGGCGTGCTAGCGGTAACCGTCGGCGGTGCGGCGGGGGAAGATGGGGGCGTCGCGCCGCTAGGGGATCGCTGCGCTAAATTGGCCGTTGCCGGAGAGTTTGGGGAGAAAGCGGACGACGCATAGTTTTGGCCCGACACGGGTGCCGACGGCGTCGCTGCGGAAGGAGCCGCAAACGGTTCGCTGCCGCCGCTGGTTGTGGGGGAGGGGGCAACGGCATTAGGCGTGGCGACGAGCGCGGTATTAGCGGGAGTATTTAGCCCCGGCGGCACATCCCGTATCGCCACCCGGCGAATAACTTCTTCTTCGACTTCGCGCTGGACCCACTTGGCCACTTTTTGGGTTTGTTGTTGGGGAACCCAGTTGCGGCGGGTAATGGGAATTTGCTGGGGTTCTTGCCGCCATTCGTAGCGCGTGCGGGGGACATACCGCTGTTGCATGTATGGCGTGGCAAAAGGGTTCCAGCGATTAACCATATATTGTTCAGGCACCCATTCAGTAATGGGAACTTGGTACTGCCGCATGACGGTTTGGTACTCGGTTTTTAGCTCTTCCCGGTAGGCGGTGACGGGCTGGTCCTCGTATTTGGTTTCCCACACGGGTCGCTTGAGAACTTGTCGCGTTTCGCGCAGGGTAACGCCATTTTCGGTCCATTCGCGGACTTGAACACCGTTTTGTTGATATTCACGCACATTTTGAGGATCGGCCGCCAGGCAAAATTGACTAGCCGCAAAGCACAGCGTGCAGGCTAATCCCGAATATAATGATTGGCTGTAACCCATGATTCACTCGTTGGCAGATGGCATCCTGATGTTTGCTAAGATTGGGACGTCTCTGTTATAATCGGCAAAGTCCTCCTAAATTCTCCATGCGCAAGCCGTCGCAATTTTTTTGCTAGCATTGATGAATTCAATGCATTTACACGCATGTCCACCCTAGCAAAAGAAAGCATCACGATCACAGAGTTCCTCGACCAGGAACAGCATTCCCAGGTCCGGCACCAATTTTACCGTGGCGAAGTCTTTGCCATGGCAGGGGCCACGGAGAATCACAATCAAATCGCGGCAAACTTGGGTGGATTATTGCATGCACAATTCAAAGGACGTCCATGTCGCTTTTTCCCATCTGACATGATGGTCGAATGCCCCAGCGGACTATGGACCTATCCCGATTTAGTTGTTTTCTGCTCTGACCCGCAATACACTGATTCCAGAAAGCTAGTTTTGCAAAACCCCGCGTTACTGATTGAAATTTTATCCCCGGGCACCGCTAACTACGACCGCACGATCAAATTCGACCATTACGCCACACTGGAAAGCCTGCGGGATTATCTGCTCATCGCCCAGGACCAACCCCGCATCGAGCACTATCATCGCGAGACCTTAGGCGCGGATTGGGCCTTTCGCATTTATGCCGCTTTAGAAGGTACCCTGCAACTGCCGGATTACGGCCTGCGACTTCCCCTGCGGGATATTTACGAACGGGTCGAATTTCCCCCGCCCGAACCATCCCCGGAAATTCCGCAGGTTATAACCACGTTTCCACAGTTATGATAATGTTATTGCATCCTTTTTGCAGGTATGTACGTCATGTCCTCAGTGGCCAAGAAGTTGATCTCGATAGCAGAGTTTCTAGAGCTAGAGCAAAAGTCCGTCGTGCGCCATGAATACTACCGCGGCGAAATCTTTGCCATGGCGGGCGCGAATGCATCTCATAATCAGATCTCATTTAATTTGAGCGGACTTTTTTATGTGCAATTTAGAAACACAACGTGTCGAAGTTATGTGGCGGACATGCTGGTCAAATGTCCTTCGGATTTACTCTGTTACCCCGATTTAGTGGTTTTTTGCCATTCTCCGCAGTTCGCGGACCAACGCCAATTGACGTTATTAAATCCCTCTCTGCTGATCGAAATCCTCTCTCCCACGACCGAAAAATACGACCGCACGATCAAATTCGACCATTACGCCACACTGGAAAGCCTGCGGGATTATCTGCTCATCGCGCAGGACCAACCCCGCATCGAGCACTATCATCGCGAGACCTTAGGCGCGGATTGGGCCTTTCGCATTTATGCTGGTTTAGAAGATACCCTGCAACTGCCGGATTACGGCCTGCGACTTCCCCTGCGGGATATTTACGAACGGGTCGAATTTCCCCCGCCCGAACCATCCCCGGAAATGCCCTCGCGAAATTTGCTTACCCCGCCAAAGTTTCCACAAAGTTGATCCTTAGATAGAACCAATAATATTAAATATTTGTGTTCCATGCAGACAATCTCCTTGCCGGTGATCCAACCGGACCCGCCCGTGGTCGATCCGGTTTGCGGGATGCGGGTCAACCCCGCGCGGGCCGCGGGTGTGACCGAGTACGCGGGCGCGACATATCATTTTTGCAGCTTGTCTTGTCGTTCCAAGTTTCTGGCAAATCCGCAAAAATATCTAAATGCCGCCGCTGTAGGCTCCTTTTCCAGCATGTCCCCGGGGGAACAGCCAACCACGAATCCCGGCGAAACTGTCGATTATATTTGCCCGATGGACCCGGAGGTGCTAAGTGACCGCCCGGGACCGTGTCCCATTTGCGGCATGGCGCTCGAACCGCGGGTCGTGACGCTCGACAGCGGACCTAACCCCGAATTGATCGACTTTCGCCGCCGTTTTTGGATCGGCTTGGCGTTGAGCTTGCCCATTATTATCGTGGCAATGGCGGATATGGTTCCCGGTTTGACTTGGCATCATTACGCGCAATCGCTGAATTGGGTGCAATTGATTTTGGCGACGCCGGTCGTGGGATGGTGCGGCTGGCCTTTCTTTGTAAGGGCCTGGAACTCCTTCGTCCAGCGCAGCCCCAATATGTTCACCCTGGTTGGCTTGGGCGTGGGGGCGGCATATGGCTATAGCCTGTTGGCCACGGCTTTTCCCTGGTTGTTTCCCGCGGGATTTCGGCAAGCCGACGGTTCGGTGATGCCTTATTTTGATACCGCCGTGGTGGTGGTCATCTTGATTCTCTTGGGACAAATCTTGGAGCTTACCGCCCGCGGCAAAACCAGCCAGGCCATTCAACGCCTATTGGGTTTGACTCCCAAAGTCGCGCGCAAGATTGTCTCACCGGGAGAGGAAGTGGACATCCCGCTGGATCAAGTAAGCGCGGGGGATGAATTGCGCATCCGCCCCGGTGAAAAAATACCCGTGGACGGGGTCGTGCTCGAGGGGCAAAGCGCGGTGGACGAAGCCATGATCTCGGGTGAACCGATTCCTAGCGAGAAGGAGCCTGGGAGTACCGTGCTGGCCGGTACGATCAATACCACGGGCAGCTTGCGAATTACAGCGCAAAAAGTCGGCGCTGATACCATGCTAGCGCAGATAGTTAAAATGGTCAGCGAGGCCCAGCGCAGCCGCGCCCCCATTGAACGGACCGTGGATCAGATTTCGCGGTATTTCGTGCCGGCGGTGGTGGCGATTGCCGCTGCCACGCTGATCATTTGGAGTCTCTGGGGGCCAACTCCCCCATTTGCCTATGCCCTGGTGAATGCCGTGGCCGTTCTGATCATTGCCTGTCCGTGTGCCCTGGGTCTCGCCACGCCGCTTTCTATCATGGTGGGGATCGGGCGCGGGGCCGAGCAGGGAATCCTGGTAAAAAATGCCGCGGCCCTGGAAATTTTGGAACGGGCGACGGTACTGGTCGTGGACAAAACAGGCACCTTAACCGAAGGGAAGCCCCGGGTAACTTCCGTTATCCCCCTTGGTCAATTCAGCGCGGAAGATGTTTTACGCCTGTCCGCCGCCCTGGAACAAGCCAGCGAACATCCCCTGGCCCGGGCGGTGATTCTGGAATCACGCGCCCGCAAGCTGGAAATTTCCCCAATCCACAATTTTACGTCCCACACGGGACTAGGCGTCAGTGGCCAGCTTGGCGACCGGCAATTGCTGCTGGGAAATGCAAAATTTCTCGTCCAACGGGGCGTAAACGTCACAGCCCCATCGGGGCAATTGCCAGACCAGCCCAGCGCGGCGGAGAGCGTCTTATTATTAGCCGTGAATGGTCAATTGGCGGGGCGAATTGGCGTGGCGGATCGCATCAAAGAGTCCACGCCCGAGGCGATTCGCCTGTTACATGCGGCGGGTCTAAAAATTATCATGCTTACCGGGGATCAGCGGGCGGTGGCCCAGGATGTCGCCCGCCAACTGCAAATTGACGAAGTCCACGCCGAAGTCTTGCCGGCGGAAAAGTTGAAAATTGTCCAAGAATTGCAAGCGACGGGAGCTATCGTGGCCATGGCGGGGGACGGCATTAATGACGCTCCCGCGCTCGCCCAAGCCGATATCGGCATTGCCCTGGGGACCGGCACGGATGTGGCCATGGAAAGCGCAGACCTGACGCTGGTCCGGGGAGACTTGCGGGGGATCGCCCGCGCGAGAAATTTATCCACCGCCACCCTGGGAAATATTCGTCAAAATCTATTTTTGGCGTTTGTCTATAACGTGGTCAGCGTCCCCATCGCCGCGGGCATCTTGTATCCCTGGTTGGGGATCATGATTTCCCCCGTCTGGGCCAGCGTGGCGATGAGTCTCAGTTCGCTGTCGGTTGTGACCAATGCCCTCCGTCTTAATGCCCAAAAGCTATAAAATATTTCGTTTGTTTTTAGTATTGAAAGCTGGAGTTGTTACTTTAAATGATCTGAAACCTGCTAGCGACATTCACATGGTATCACCAAAAGGTTAAATCACCATCAAGTGGCGTTATCCAAACAACCGATATTATCCATATTGCCGGTATAAGTAGCTAGTCCTCTGTCAACGATTTGTTTTCGGATGAGCCGTCGGGGGTGAGTCTGTGGTTTGCGCGGCAAGAGCCGTAGGCAGTGCTTCGCGGCCGATCCGCCTCACTCGAATCTTTAGTGTCGACGGAGTACGAGTTTATTTATGCTTCCCATCAGCGTTATGGGATTAGGTTATCCATAATCAATACGACAGCATTTTGGAAAATAATATTTTTTGACACCACACCCTGGCTGGTTGAACGCATCTTCCTTTCTGCTGGCATAGGGATCGTGGCCAGTTCCTAGCGACTTGCTTATTCAACTACCGCAACCATGTTCCTTATCGCGCTTTTCGGCTTTTTCCGTGGTTGCTGTCGCGTGGGTACCAGTAGGGTGATGCGCTCTCTGGTAGGGGTTTTGTATGGCTGTGGGCTGGTGTCATTTTGCTTTGGACAGACGGGCGCATCGGTGGCTCCCCTGCCACCTGTTCCCGATACGACGCTTCAAACTCCCCTTGCCGACGTTCACTCCACCTCAATAGAAACTTTCACCGCCGCCGGTCAAACGGTTATTCCCCCGGTCGCGGCTGTGACCGCCGCCACGCCGCTACCACCCATTACCCCGGAAACAGTCGCTGTTCCGACCCCAGCCCCAGCCTGGAATTTGCAGGATTGGGAACGGTTGGCCCTGCAAAACAACCCCTCCCTGGCGGAAGCTTTGGCCCGTGTTAACGCCCTCCGAGGCAAATGGGAGCAAGTGGGCCTCCCCCCCAATCCTTACGCGGGATACTCCAGTCAGCAGACCGGTAGTGGCAATATCGCCGAGCAACGGGGCGTGATATTTGGCCAGGAATTTGTGTTAGGACATAAACTGCAGCTCAACCGGGCGGTAGCCAGCCAGGAAGTGCGCCGTGCCCAGGAGTTTTATGCGGCGCAAGAATTACGTGTCTTAACGGACGTGCGGATCGCTTATTTTGAGGTGTTAATCGCGCGACAAAGACAGGAGCTAGCAAGCACGATCGTGACCGTGGCGGAGTCGATGGTACGGATCACCCAGCAACGGTTGGAAGCCCGGGAAATTGGCAAGACCGATCTTTTACAAAGCACAATTGAATTGGCTTCAGCCCGTTTGTTGCAACAACGCGCGCAAAACCAAGCTATCGCGGCTTGGCGTAAATTGACCGCCACTGCCGGCCTGCCGACTCTTCCCCCGCAACCCCTCGCGGGAGATCCCGCCGCGCAAATTCCTCTGTTGGAATGGAACGCCATTCTGGGAAGGCTACTTGCGCAAAGTCCCGAAATTGCCGCCGCCCAGGCGGAAATTCAACGCTCCCGCTGGGCGTATCAGCGGGCCATGGCCGAAAAGCGGCCGAATGTAACGTTTGAGGGGACGGTCCAGGACGACCGGGCGATCGATGGCATTAATGGCGCGGTGTTAGTCACGCTGCCGGTCCCCTTGTGGAATAAAAACCAAGGGGGAATCGTACAGGCTGGACACGAAGCCCTGGCCGCCGAGCGGGCGCTTAATACCCTGGAATTGGACTTGCAACAACGTCTGGCCGTGGTTTTTGAACGGTATGACACCGCCCGGGTTCAAGTCGAGCGTTACACCCGGCAAATCCTCCCCATGGCGCGGGAAAATTTGGAATTGATCCGCCAAGCCTATCAAGCGGGTGAGTTTGACTACATGCAATTTTTGCTGGCCCAACGGACTTATTCCCAAACCAACCTTGAGTATCTGTCCGCCGTTCAAGAACTACGCACGGCCACCACCGAGATAGAAGGTCTGCTCCTTAGCAACAGCCTCCAAGCCACGAATAGCAGATAATCGGGGAAAAACTAGCATCTGGCTGGGTGGGGAAAGGGATTCTCAGCCGCAAATGTCGGTTGTCGTTAATACCGCGATGCAAATAACCGTGAATAAGCAAATCAAAAACTCGGAAAATGTTTAGAACTGAAACAGAAGTTACCGGGGAAGCCCACCCAAACCTCTGCAAATGCTTTGTAATTTTCTGCAAACTGCCTAGGAAATGACCGGAAAGGTGGCGAGTTGCCTAAAGAATTTCCCGGGAATATTCATGATGCCCAGGAATACAGCAATAAAGATTGGGCGATACTGGACTCGAAAGATTGCAGTATTTCCCACGAAAACGGGGATTCGCAAGTAAACCTCTGCAAATGCTCTGCAATTTATGAAAATTGCCCCCCGGAACTGCAATCCGAGATAGCCCAACTGGTTGCCCTCTGGCCCAGTCTCTCTCAGCCAACCCGCGAGCGGATTCTTGCACTCGCAAAAGAGAATCCGTTTTGCAAAGACACAATGACACAATGACAGAACCCCTTTTTTCACGGGGATTTCGGGGTTGTGTCAATCGGCCCATGTTCTTACGCGTGGAATTCTGGGGTTGAGAAATTCGGCGACATACTTAAATAGAGTTTGCCTTCGCCATTAGATATGATTAAGCTAGCACGCAGTACTGGGCATTCACTGCAGGGTAAACGCAAACTCTGCATATGACTAGGGTAACTGGGCGGCAACAAAATCAACGCAAATTCAATTGACTGAAAATGCGAATTTTCGTATGAGGATGAGCAACGATGGAAAACGCATATCAAATTCAAGTTGTGTAGTCAATTTAAGTTAGGATGTTTGGGTAGCTGCCTATCCTATTCAAAGTTTGCGTTAGCCCTGGCATTCACTGGAACTCCAATTTGAGCAGAAATTATGAAACAAGCAATAAAGATTCTAGCAGTGTCGATCATGTTTGGATCGGCGATATTCTGCAAAAATGCACTTGCTGATATCGCTTTTACCACAACCGCAATTTATACGCAGCCGCCGCTTTTTTTCGGTAAAGGTATCTGGACTATTGAACGTTCTCCTCTGGGATCAGGACTTCCATTAGCTAGCCCGCAAGATTCGTCTAATGGATTCGTTTTTGCAGATAAAACCATATTTCGATATGTTGCCACATCCGACGCTGTTGGCACAAGTGTTGGATTTAGTTGGGCAATTGAACGTGGGTATTTGGCAAATGATGGTGAATTATTCACACTGCATTCTCAGTTCGCCTACACAGCGCAGCTCTTGGATAGCAAAGGGAAAAGTTCAGCAACTTTTTTCGACATGACAACTGTACACCCACTTATAGGTGGGGGAGCCATTGCACGCGATGAAAGTGGATCACGTGTATTACCCGTGAATGGAGACGTGGAATCGATTCATGCTGAATCCTTCGCTTCGCTAATCATTCCGCCATCTGGAGGGGGGCGACTTGTGCAGGGTGGACTTCTAGTGCTTGGCCCTTCGGCTGCTGGCCAAGAGTTCCTTATTGAATTTGATGGAGTTGTATCTGAGGTATTTCGTTCCAATATTACAAGTGGAGTGCCCGAACCAGCCTCTCTTGCCGTATGGATGGGAGTTGGGATAATTGGCTATATCTCTTTTAATCTCAGGAAAACAACTCCCTGGCGAAGAAGCCTGGGGGGGTAAGTGGGATGGTATGCACGGGCAGGCCCCCCACGCCATTGGATACCTTATTACGTTTCTCTCGACTAAAGTTTACGCCGAAAAAGTCCGGGGCGAATACACATAAGCAAAATAGCGTGAGTCTCTAAACGCTTTCCTGCCAAGCAATAGCTACCAGCAAATGCCACGCTTTAAACAAGCAGCGGCTATTGCGTCAGACTAGTTCAAGTAGACAATCGAGCACGCTCTGGCAAAATACAGGTAAAGCAGGCGAAAATGAAAGTTAACCGTAAGATATTATTCAGTAATGACTTACGGCATTTTTGTGGAATTAGCTTGCAACAAATTAATATTCCCCTGAACCGCCCAGAGAAATACGATATAGTATAAATAGATGATAATGGTAAAATGCGGGATTTTTAAAATGTTCAACGGATTGCCTTGACGTTATTTTGCTATCCGCGCAAACTCTTGTAATGAGTAGCTGGGCACTGAGCATCGAGACAATCCACCCAACCGACCATTTGAAACAATGGTCTGTTGGATTTGAAACGAGTTTGTTGCAGCAATACAAACGCGACATGCTCATTTTGGCTCGTGCAAAACTCGCGCAAACAGTTCTTGAAGGAAATGTGGAAGCGATTTTCAAGGGATGGAACAGGTCCGATACAGACAGAGATTGGGTTTATGTTGGCCGTCCAGCCAATGATTTTCGCAAACTTGATTTAACGACAGGCAAGCCATCGATTGTTTGCCCTGCACCAAAAGGTATGGTGTACGCGATATTCATCAAGGACTGCGGTACAATTTGTAATTGGGGTTGGAAACAGCTCGACAACGACAGACCAGAAGGGGTTAACGGAGACAAAGTTTATGGCCACTGACAATTTGCTAGAAATTGCCGGTTTTGATCCAACAGACTGCGATTTCAGACCATACTGCGCTCATAATGAGACTGCGGATACTCTCCTGATCCGAATCAGGGAGGATGCCGACTACTATGTTCGGCTCAACCAGCACGTTACAAAGCTTTTATCAATCGACACTAACGAGCTTGTTGGCGTTCTGATAAAGAATATCTGTGCCATAACAAGCGATCTTCCAAACTTTGTTAAAATCAAACACGGTAAGGAATGGCTCACGGTTGTATTGCTTAAATCATGGGAACAAGAGCAAGATCAATCGGCAAAGAGGCAAATGGACTCTTTTGCACAAGAATTCTTGGATAATGTTTCTGACGAAAGCTTATGCTCGCATTAAACCCACTTCTGCGTTAAGTTGCTGGAGTTGGATTAGTTCAACCAAAACTTTGATACGCATACTAACGCGATTAAATCGAGCCGGTTTTGCCCAGCAAGATATAGCCCCCCCTGTCCCCCCAAGGATAACAGGGGTGGAATGAATGAATTTTGCTCGTATTTATGCGATTCTAGACGACCGCAATTGCTAATAGCCCCGGGAAGGACCCGGCAAACAGTTGTGAGCGACGTGCCCTAAGTATTTGATTTATAATAAGTTATGTATGATCTGGCTTTCAATGCCCCCTATCTGGATTATGTACTGGTGCGTTAAGCCCGTCGGGCAAAGAAGAATGACTAGCAGGGCCTAGTCGCACATTCTCGACTTTCAGGGTTTTTTGACCCAGACCCCCCTGGCTGAAAAGCACGCGGGGAGTCTGATTATCCCAATTCCGTAACCTCAAAAATAGGTGTTAAATTGGGGTATTTCGCTTGGAGAATAACCGCAGACCCCAGATACCCCACCGCTAACCCTCTGGGAAGCGTCTGGGAATGGCTAATTCCACGGGAAGCGGACGAAATTCGCGGCTGATTGCGCTCGTTTTGGCAAAACTGGCAGAAAACCCCGTAAAAACCGCTTGTTTTGGCCGTCCCTCGCGTGCGCGCGGGAGACTCGACTTTAGCCGCATGGCTTTGCGAAAAATGCAAAAATGGTAAGTTCTATGTAGCGGTGGCTTTCCGGGTTCGAAACTGGAAAGTGTAATCAGACTGGCGTGGGCAGGGTGGCTCTCTTACCTTGCCAAATTGCACGGCACTTTGCCCAGGCCAGCATCCGCAATCTTTTAGGCAAGGATGCGAAAAATGGAAAATGAAGAAGAATTGCTACGCTATGCTCATGGGTTGCAAATATACGCAGACTTGGCAAGGAGAGGCGCAATTCCGCTTGAAAATCAGACAAGTGCTTTCGAATTCGCTCATAATCTTGAACAAGCAAGTTCACTAATCCTGGAAGAGTGGAGATTTGCAAGATACAAGGAAAAAATCAAAACTCAATCTTTACCAACAGAGGGAGCTAAAAGTGGATCTAAACTATGCGATTCCAGCGGCGCGCCCAAAGTTGCCATGCTCTATGGGGGCATTGAACTTAAAGGCAAGCACGCTGAAATAGAGCGGATTGCCAAAGACACAACCCAAACCGTTAACGCGCGGATCGTGGCCATTGACGGGATTCTGAAACTTCCCCCGAATGTAACGCTGAAAACCCTGGCCGAAACATTCGGGGTAACGCGGGCGGCTATCGGCAAGACGGATTGGTGGATAGAAAACCGGGCGGGGAAAGATGACGAAAACCAAGGTCGACGAATACAGGGCCATAAAGATAAAACGTGCATTCCCCAAAATCATAGGGCAAGAAACAACCCCTATGCTGGCATCGATGACAGCGACGAATAGCCCATCAATTAGCATGTAAACTGGTTGGCGCGCGGTTGTCAGCGAAAATAATTTTAGAAATTCGTAATCTGCAATTTACGCTCTCATTCCCCCGCATTCTCTAGCGGGGTTGGCGCAATCGGTTGGCGCAAGGGGATTTGTAGTATCAGCCCAATTTTAGGGCTGGCACTCCACCCTTGAACCCCAGGTGAACCGATGGCCCTTGCAATCTACAAGCAAGCCCCCGCCCCCGAGCAAGCCACCCTCTTGGTGAATTCCAAGACAGCGGCGCGGATGCTATCCATTTGCACAAAAACCCTCTGGCAAATGAGCCGGGACGGGGAATTGCCCTGCCTACGGGTGGGGCGGCGAACGCTCTACAGCCCCGCGAAACTGCAAGCCTGGATTGATGCCCAGGCGGTTGCCAACCCCTAACAACGCCCAGAGCCAGCGCGGCGGCAACCGGCTGGCTCTTGTTGCGATTCACATAACCTTTAGTGTTGGGCGAGCGTGGCAAGCGACAGCCCCCGGAGTGATTATAGCATGGACGCCCGAGAGAGTGAACTCTTGCAACCCCCGCCCTTAGCCCACGAAAGTGAAGCGGCGATTTTAGGGGAATTGATTCTTGACATTGAAAACCAAGCGGCAATTATCGGCAGCCTGCGCAGCGAAACTTTTCATCACGCCTACTATAAGGAAATTGTCACAGCGGCGATTGCCCTTTATAGCCGAACCGGCGCGCTGGATACAACGCTATTGGTGGCTGAACTAAAGGGGCGGGGGCTGGTCGAAAACCCGATGGCCGAAATTGCCAAGCTAGCCCGGGGCGGATTCCTGCCTGGCAATTGGCGGGAACATTTGGCCCGAGTGACAGCCGCCCATTCTCAGCATGAGCGGCATTTTGCACTATTGCGAAATGTGGAACAGAACAAGCTGGGGCAACCCCTGGCGGAACTCCCCCCCGATAGCAGCCCGCGCAAGGCACGGCCCTTATTGGGTTGGGAACCTTTTCCCGTGGATGCCCTGCCCGGCACAGTGCGGGACTACGTTGCGGCGGGGGCGGAATCCATTGGTTGCGATCCGGCATTTATCGCGCTTCCCATGCTGGCGGCACTCGGGGGGTTGTGCGGGGGCGCGGTGCGATTGCGGCTAAAAGATAGTTGGCACGTTAGCCCGAGCATTTGGGCCGTGGTGGTGGCGGAAAGTGGCTCCCAAAAATCGCCCGGTTGGAAACTGGCAACGGCCCCTCTCAGCGCAATCGAGCGGCGGCTGGCCATAGAAAACCAGCAAGCCGAGCGCGCGCATGAAGAACAGCAAATGCTCTATGCCCGCAACCTCAGAGCGTTTCACGCCGGGAAGTTGAGCAGCCCCGGGGAGCAGCCCAGCGAACCGGCCCCCCGGCGGTTGGTTGTGGCGGATTGCACGATTGAAGCCCTGGCCCCGATCCTGGCGGCGAATCCGCGCGGGCTGTTGCTATCGCGGGATGAACTAAACGGCTGGCTGTGCGGGTTTGATAAATACAGCAACTCGCGGGGGGGCGCGGACGCCAGCGCGTGGCTCAGCATTTATAGCAACGCGGATTTTACTGTTGACCGTAAGAGTGGCAAGCCCCGGACGTTATATGTGCAAAATCCCGTGGTTAGCATTTGTGGCACGATTCAACCGCGAACCCTCACACAGGCCCTCGGGAGTGAGCATCGGGAAAACGGGTTGCTGGCCCGTTTCCTAGTGGCGGCTCCCCCGAGCAGCCCGCGCGTATGGCGGGATGCGGATTTGCCCGCGAGCCTATCTGGCCCGATGCAAGCCCTGGCCGAGCGGTTGCATAGTTTCAATCCGCACAACTCCGGGGAAGAATTTCGTCCGGCAACCCTGGAGCTGGACGGGGCGGCACGGCGACGATGGATTCAATTTTACAACGAACACGGGCAAGCAATGGACGGGCTGAGCGGTGATTTGCGGGCAGCCTACAGCAAGCTAGAAGAAACGGCCGCGCGAATAGCCTTACTCTTGCACTTGACGGTATGGGCGGATGAGGGGGGCGGGACAATCGGCCTCCTGGATAGCGGGGTGGTTGGCGGGGCGGTGGAAATTGTGAAGTGGGCGCGGCGGGAAACGGCCAGAGTGTATGGGCTGTTACACGAAACCGATTCCGAGAGGGAAACGCGGCAAATAGTTGAAATTGTCCAGCGGCATGGGGGTGAACTATCGGCCCGCGATCTGATGCGCGCAAGCCCCCAGCAATTTCCCAAAGCGACGGATGCCGAGCGGATGCTATCACGGCTGGCCCGAGAGGGGCTGGGGGACTGGGCAACCCGGCAGGGAGAAACCGGCAGGCCGGCGCGCGTGTTCCGAATGGCCCTCGACAACCCGGCCCATGACACAACCCCCCCCGATACCCCCCTGGAAATTGACACAACCCCCAATAACGCGGGGAATAATGAGTTGTGTCATTCTGTCATTAAGGAAAACAATTTCGGCGCAAGCCGATTGGGGGCGGCATGAGACGCCCCGAGAGACAACTAAAACTCCCCTTTGATGAACCAAAACCGTGGCAAACCAACCCCCCAGATACCACGATTCCCCCCCTCGACAGTGAGCAAGCCCGGATTGCGATAAACAATTTTTTAGCGGAACTCAGAGAGTACCAAGCCAACCGCGAACAACTTCCCGAACCGTTACCATTTTGACAACCCATTTAAGGAGCAAGTTTCATGGCCAAGTCTACCATTCACCAAAAGCTGTTGAGTTTAGCCCGGGAGTATTTTGGTGAGACTGCCTATGTGTCGCATATCAAGCTGGACAGTGACTCAATGGGGCGGCGCAACGCTGCCCGGCGACGTTGCGCAGCAATCAAAGAGCGGCTAAGGGAATGGGAGAGTGACTATTCAACCGCGTCTGAAGAAGTCCGCAATAGAATTTGGCCGGATATATGTGCTATGCGGTGGGATTTAGAGGGGTTGGAAGGCTACATTTTAAGTTACCCCTGGGAGGCGGGCTACACGGATGGCAACTTTCCAATTCCGTTGTGCTACGGCGATACAGCGGAAGAACTTTATGCGGACATTTGTTTTCAGGATATGAGCAATCTTCACTTAAACGATGCTAGGGAATCCAACGCGATTAAATTGCATTAGAGAGCGTTTTGGGCAGCCCCTGGACTTAGAACCCATAATCCACAACCGAGCGTTAGGCGAGCGTTTAGCGTGTTCATCGTATCAAGCGGAACTGTGCGGAATCCCTGGATAAGCTTGCATAATTCGCAAGTGATTCCTATAATTCAAGTATGGCCCGCAAACAACCCACGATCATTGAGCAACTGAATAAAATCCTGGATAACTCGGGAGTTTCACGCTACCGAATTTCCCGAGAGACTGGGATTCCCGAGAGCACGCTTAGCCGACTCGCCAGCGGCAAGCAGAAATTTTCCCCCCGGCATTTAGATACCCTGGCCAAGTTATTTCAAATTGAACTTGTTCCCCACAAACCCAACCCGATCCGCGAGCAATAACATGGCAACCATTTACAGCAATAATGGGCGACGGCATTTACAATTCTCGGATGCCAAAACCGGGAAGCGGAAAACGCTCAGTCTAGGAACGCTCAGCATGGCAGATGCCCGCTTTGTGGCCGCCCAGGTAAGTTACCTTGAGCAAGCCACAGCGGCGGGAGTGATGCCCGGCAAGGGGGTGCAAGAGTGGCTGGAATCCCTTAGCAATGAATTCTACGACAAGCTAGCCAATACGGGTTTATGTGAGCCACGAAAAGCCCCCACAGTGACTACGTTGGGCTATGTGATAGCCGACTATATTAAAGCCCGCCCCGAAGCCAAGCGGGCGACAGTGGCAATCTGGGAACTGAGCGGCAAGCTACTAACAGAATACTTTGGCGCGGATTGCGACGTGACCAGCATCACTAAGGACCAAGCACGCGCGTATCGCAATTGGTTAATCACTGGCAAGCTGGTTAAATCCCGTCAGAAGAACGGGAAGAAGCCCGCCCGCAAGCTTAGCCCCTCGACAGCCCATAAGCGGCTAAGACTAGCCAAGACAATCTTTGGGGAACTGGTTGAAAACGGGGTGTTATCCGTGAACCCGTTCAAATCCATTACCATTACCCCCACAGTTGATTCCCAGCGAAATGTTTATGTCAAAGCCGAGCAAGCCCAGCGATTGATGGAACATTGCCCGGATAGCGAATGGCGACTCTTGGTGGCTCTTGGCCGTTTCGGTGGATTCCGTAACCCTTGTGAGGGGCTTACGCTCAAATGGCAGCATATCGACTGGCAACGGGAAGTTATTCAAATCCATTCCCCCAAGACGGGTTTAAGGGAGATTCCCATTTTCCCCGAATTGCGGCAACCTCTGCAAGAATGCTGGGAAGCGGCCCCAGAGGGAGCGATATTTGTCATAACCCTGCATCGTAGCCAGTTTGACGTTAGCATCGATTCGCGCAGCACCAACCTTACCAAGCCCCTTATGGACATTCGCGCCAAATCTGGATTGCCAGCATGGCCCAAGCCCTGGCACGCATTGCGGGCGGCGTTTGTGACCGATCTAGTGGAACGTGGGGTGCCGATCCCCACTGCGGCAACATGGACAGGACATAGCCCGGCTATTATGGCCAAGCATTACCTACGTGCAACCGCCGATGATAACGCCCGGGCTGTGCGGGGGGAGTTTTCCAACCCCACTATAAAAGAATCAGCCCCAATCAAATCTGCAAATGCTCTGCAATTCTCTGCAAACTGCCTAGGAACTGAGCGGAATGGAGCAGACTTGCCTAGCGAATTTCCCGTGAATATTGATAATGCCCACAAAAACAGCACTATCCAATGGGCGATACTGGGCTCGAACCAGTGACCCCCAGCTTGTCGAGCTGGTGCTCTAGCCAACTGAGCTAATCGCCCGCTCTCGCGGCTAATCAGTCTTATCGTAACATATCACGGGGCAACTGCAACCGACCTCGTGGGGATTCCCGGACAAAATCTGGCTGTCTAACCTGACAAGCGCCAGAATGCCTAGGTTCGCGATTCCCCGCAAATTTTACACCCCAGCACGCGCAAATTACTGAGAAATCCAAATTTTTAGCCTGGAGTCGATGATTTGTGTGCCGGATCCCGGCGGAGGGTCACTGGACGTTCCGGGTGTCCCGCTGTAACATGGGCAAAGTAACAAACGTGGGGAAAAAGTGAGCCGAGGGGGTCTATTATCGACCCGCAAAAGCTGTTGCCCGCGTCTGGGGCACGATTTTGTTTGGGCTTTTCTTAATTTCCGTGGCGGTCGATTCCCTTTGATTTTCCCAGTCCCAGGCAAGCTCGGGGTATGACTTCCACGGAACTCTCGCAGTGCATTGCCAGCCTGGAACACAACATTGGCCAAGTTGTGCTGGGCAAGCCCGAAGTGATTCGCCTGGCGGTGGTGACGCTCTTGGCCGGAGAGCATCTGCTGCTGGAGGATGTACCGGGAGTGGGAAAAACGCTCTTGGCAAAATCCCTGGCTCGGAGCGTGGAGGGGGATTTTCAGCGAATTCAGTTTACCCCGGATTTGCTGCCAACCGACATCATTGGCGGAAATATTCTCGATCCGCGGACCCAAGAATTTCAGTTTTTTGCCGGTCCCGTGTTCGCCAATATCGTCCTGGCGGACGAAATCAACCGCACCACCCCCCGGACGCAAAGCGCCTTGCTGGAGGCGATGAGCGAGCAACAGGTCAGCATTGATGGCGTGACCCGCCCCTTGCCCGATCCATTTATGGTCATCGCCACGCAAAACCCCTTTGAATTTGAAGGGACTTACCCCCTCCCGGAAAGCCAACTCGACCGCTTCTTGATGCGGATTTCCCTGGGATACCCCAACCGCGCCAATGAATTGCTGGTCCTCGCCAACCACCGCTCGGGAGAACCCTGGAAATTGCTGCAACCAGCGGCCAACCGCCAGCAAATTGTGGCGTTACGGACCGCGGTCCGCAGTGTCCAGGTAGAACCGTCTCTGCAAAATTACCTGCTCGACCTGGTTCATGCCACCCGCGAGGCGGACGATCTGCAGGTGGGCGTCAGTACCCGGGGAGCCTTGTGCCTGTACCGGGCGGCACAGGCCTGGGCATTTGCGGCGGGACGCGCCTACTGCATTCCCGACGATATCAAGCATCTGGCCATACCCGTGCTTTCCCATCGGGTGCAATTGCGGCAATACTCGGCCCAAGGTCTGCGCGCCGCACAAGAACAAATCATGACGCGTCTGGTGCAAAACGTCACGCCCCCCCGCTAGCCAACGGAAATTTGATTATGTTCCGCTAAATCTGTTAGAATAAGCAGCATGGTGAAAGCGGTTTTGCGGCCCTATTCTTTAGCTCGGCGCTTCAGCTATGCATCGCCTGTTGTCGTCTTATCCCACGCAAGAGGGTTGGTATTACCTGTTCCTCCTGGCATTTGTGTTTACCGGCGCGATCCTGCGCGAGATCAACCTGATGCTGTTGGTTGGCGGGTTAATGGTGGGACCCCTGGCCTATAATTTTTTTGCCAGTTGGCGCCAACTGCGGGGCATCACATTCAGGCGGCTTTTGCCCCAGGGTTGTTTTGCCCGGCAGCGGCAGTACATTCAACTGGAATTGACCGGCAAATCGCCCAATTTGCAGGGACTACAAATTACCGAAAAGCTGTATCACGCCGATAATCCCGGCGAATCATTCGTGATCGAGGCGACTGTCCCCTGGAATCAATCCGGCATCCCCGCCCAGGCCAGTTATTCGGTGTTGCCGCTCAAGCGGGGAATCTATCGTTTTCACGCCAGCCGGCTCAAATCCGCCCGTCCATTTGGCTTATGGCAAAGCCAGGCCAAGCTGCTAGTGGACTGTGAATGGCTGGTTTGGCCCCGGCTGGCCCAGGTGGATTGGCAAAAGATCTCCATTTTGTGTGGCCAGGCCATCCATGACCACGCGGAACAAGGTCGCTCGCGATTGGCGATGTCGGGTGATTTTGCCGGTTTGCGACCGTGGCGGCTGGGAGACCATCGTCGGTTAATCCATTGGCGAAGCACCGCCAAGCGGGGGGAATTGCTGGTCAAGCAATTTGACGAACCCGCGCAAGAAACCGTGGCCATCGGTGTTGATTTATGGTGCGAACCGTCCGCCGAGCCCGAGTCGGGATTGCGGATCGAGCAACTGCTGGCCATGGCGGGGAGCTTGATTTGGCAACAGCAGCGGCGGGGAGCGCAGCGGTTGCATTTACTGATCGCGGGAAAATCATTTCAAGCTTGGACGGGAGCGGCCCAGCGAACCACCTGCGAACGTTTTTTGACAGAATTGGCCCTGGCCGAAGCGGCCACTAGTCCGGGGCTTGCTCCGGGGCGGATATCCCGGCCGGGTAGCGGGACATTGTTGGTATTGACGGGGCGTGATGTGCGCGCGCGGCGCACCGCGGCGGGGAAAGCCACGGAAACCGCCGGTGAACGATTGCTCCGCTTTTGGGAATCCCACTGGCCGCAAGGCCGGGTCGTTTTGGTCGAGGTCGGCGATCCCCGCTTGACCGCCGCGTTTCAGTGGATCGAGGAACCAACTAAATGAAAACATCCACCTCTCCGGCAACCGCCGCGAATTGGCAATGGTTTTTACCGCAATGGTCCAACCAGGGCCGTGTTTCGGCCGCTCCCGCGACCGAGCAGCAGTTGCCCACTTCCTTATGGCTGTGCGCCGCCCTGGCTTGGCAAACGGCTCTTGGCTCCGCCATGTACGCCTGGAGCCAAAATCGTCCGCTCTTGGGGACGCTGGCCATTATTATCTCGCTGGCCAGCTTTTATTTAACGGATGTCCGGCGTTGGGTCAATTTGCACTGGGTGATCGCAAATGGCGCGGCCCTGGTGGCCGTGTTTTATACCACCACCGCCTTTCAGCGTTTTGATCCCGAACAGCAACTGTTGTCGATCGCGGATTTGCTCTTGTATTTGCAGTTTGTGCTATTGTTCCAGCAAAAAGTCCCCCGGCTTTGCTGGCAAATCACCGTGCTGAGCTTTTTGCAAGTGCTGCTGGGAGCGGCCCTCACCTTTAATTACTCGTATGGCCTGTTATTGATCCCTTATTTTACCGGGGCCATCTGGCTGCTGGTGCTGCTGAATGAGGATCGCCTGGCACGCGTGGCCTGGACTGTCCAGCAGGATCTTCCCCGGCTAGTCCCCACAGGTGAAAGCTCCACCCTGGAGCGGGGGTGGTTGGGAGGGTACCTGCCCCGCTGGCGCCCCGAACATTTACGGTTATTGACGCATTCCCTGGTGACATCCTTGCTGGTCGCCTCGGTCATTTTTTTTACCGTTCCCCGCATCCGCTCCCAAGCCTGGACCCTGTCCAATCAACAAGTCCAAAGCGTCGTCGGCTTTGACGATACCATCAATTTAGGCCAGGTGGGTGAGGTATTTGAAAGTCCCGAGTTGGTCTTTTTGGCTAAATTCACCGACGTCGCCAATCAGCCCCGCATCATTCAAGGGGAACCTTTGTTTCGCGGATCGATCCTGAATCAATATTATCGCGGCAACTGGAAATATTTGGGCTGGCGGATGCAAGACAACGAACCCACGCCGCTGGAACTGCTCCCCCAACGGGCGACGGAGGTCACCAAGCAAGAAATCACAATCGAGCCGCTGGACCAGCCGATTCTCTTTCATGTCCAGCCGATTTACCTAAAAGATTCGCGGGGGCGCCAATCATTTCCGGTCCGTTGTAATGAAAACAATCGAAACCTGTATCGCGAACAAGAAATCGGCCGTATGCGGTTAAATTACGAGGTGCTTACCACGGGCATCGTCCAGGGGCGGCAACACCCGATCATTCCCGAAATTTTAGAGCTGAATGTCCGCGAATGGCAGCAACTGTTGCAATTGCCCGCGCGGCAAGATATTCGCCAGATGCCGGGCGACACGTTTCGCATCCCGCGGGATATCCCACCTGAAAACTCGCGGGATAATTTAGCCGTCTTGGGACAGATTGCCCAGCGGGAAATCGCCGCGGCCAATCTCAATCCGGATGCCGAGGATTACCGCTTTCAGGTGGCGCGTGTTCTCGAGCGTTACCTCAAGTCCGAACGCTTTTCCTATACATTGCTGGGACAACCACGAAATCCCGAGGTCGATCCCATCGTGGATTTCTTGACCGAGAACCCCCGCGGCCATTGCGAGTATTTTGCCTCCGCCCTGGCCCTAATGCTCCGCACCCAGAATATTCCCGCCCGGGTGGTCGTGGGTTACAAGGGGGGTGACTATAACCAGGTGGGCGGATATTACCAAGTGCGGGAAATGCACGCTCACGCCTGGGTGGAGGCATACTTGGAAAAATACCAGGTGCCAGCGGAGCTATGGCCCCCGGGATATGAAAATTATCGCGCTGGGTGGTTGACGCTCGACCCCACCACCGCCGTGCGCGATCCGCAAAGCGCGTTTAACGGCTTGTTTGGCGGTTTGGCCGACCTGGGGGATTACATGCAAATGGTCTGGAACAACTATATCATCGGCATGAATGCCGATCGCCAGAATCAAACCATTTACGCCCCCCTGCGCGAGCAATGGCAGATATTTGCGGATTGGATGTCGGGCCAAGATCTCGATTCCGAAACCATGTCCGCCTGGGCGTATGCCGCGACAATTGTGCTGCGTTGGGGAATTGTATTGATCTTGGCTGGAATGGGCTGCTTTGGCCTTTATCAGCTAATCACCTGGATACGTCGGCATTGGCGCAGCGGAAAAAGCGTCACCGATACGACCGAGTCGCCGTCCCCCACGGACCCCGCGCTGGTTCAAAGCGGCGAATGGTGGCGGCAATTGCTGGCTATTGGCCAACAATTGCGAATAGCACCAACGGCGGGACAGACACCGCGTGAATTTGCCGAGTCCCTGCAAGCCACGTTGCGGGCCACGGACCCCACGTCGGAATCCTGCCACGCTCCGCAAGAGATCGTGGATTGTTATTATCAAGTGAACTACGCGCGGGTCCCCCCCACGCCGGCGCTGGTGGATCGGGTGGAAGCGGCGTTCGGGGTGCTGGCGCGGCACTGCCAGGCAATAGCTGCCCCGGGGCTGCCTTCAACTGGCTAAATCAGCCCGGGTTGCCGCTCATTTTCTTATTGGTTTAGCGGTGAAAAATTAATGGCTGGCGATCCGCCGTGGGATTGACCGCGGACGAAGGAAGCAATTCCGCATAGTTGGCTTTTAAATAGTCAACTGCCGGGATTTCCAATGTGCCCCCTGGCTGCAACCGATCTCCCCCCGGCTGCAAGCGTCGATTATGCTCGTACAACGCTTTATAAAAGGCGCCATTGCCATACATGCGCTCGGCTATCGCATAGTAGCTGTCTTGGGCCTGAACCACGTAACTGCGGGGAATGGTGGAATTTGTGGATCCGGTAGTTGCTTGATTGGAAATCGCTCCTTCCGCCTGATAGCCCAGCTGCTGGGCCGTGAATGCGGGGTCTCTTTCGTTTGGGTTTACGCCGGTATCAAGACCCGGTGGGGGAGAAACTTTGTCCGCCGGAGGAATTCCCGCTGTAGGAGTGCTAAATCGCAGCCGTCCAGGTTCGCTCAATTGGGTGTCAGATCCGTTAGAAGGTGATAAAGGAGCGGTGCTCGCGTTGCCGGTAAAATTTGGAATTCCGCTGACGGAGCCAGAGGAACTATCTTCCGCTGTGGCGGCAAAGGCGGGAGTCCCGGCCCGTGGCACATACGGAGAAGCAGCGGCTACTCCCGTGGAATTCGCCGGAGCGAATCCCGTAGCCACGGTCATGTTGCTACGGGGAGGCAACTCCCGCGCGGCGTCGGGAATCCGGATGGGTTGGGAAGGGGGTTCAATGTCGCTGGACTGCTGGTGACTGATGGAGTTTTCGCTTGTCGCAAGGGGTTGTAAGGGGGAAAGCGGACTTTCATTCGTGAGGGTTGTTTGACGTAATGCGGAATTCGTAGCGCTATCCGCGGAATGATAAGCGGAAGTTTCCGGACCGGACGTATTATTTAATACCGCCGGGTTTTGGGCCTGCTCTAAAGCACCAACTTCGGTGGGGAGGGTGTCATCGGCGGTTGTTGTTGATGTTAGTGGCCGCGGCGCAACATCCGCGGTAGAAGTGGTTGCAGCGTTCCCCTGGCTGGCATCATCCGGAGCCAATGGAGACGGGATTTCCCGCAGTCGCATCGGATTTTGTGCGGAACCGGGTAGAGCGCGGGGATTTGCCGGGGTGGCATCATCCGTGGCATACGCATTCGGGGAAGCTTCGTTCGCGCTATTAAGACCGTGATCTAGCGGAGTAATTGCCTTGGAAGCCCCGGCCGCCGGATCGTTATACGCCGGGGAGTTTCCCAGCTCGTCCGCATAGGGTGTGGCGGCATTTTCCCGCGGAGGATGATTCGTTGTGAGTTCCGAGGATGTCCCGCCGGAATCTGACTGATTTAGCGGGGCATACCCTGTCCCCGAAGGGGAGTCAATCGTGCTGGCATTGGGAATATCCGTAGTTGATCTGGTGGGGCTGGCCGCGGGAAAGGAAGCCGCCGCGGCTCCCTCTCCGGGGTCAAAGCTAGAGGATCCCCTGGACGCTGTATTGGCTTGACCTGCTGGGCGAGTAAAGGGGTCCCCCGACAGATCACTGGCACTGCCCGCGGATTCATCGCTGGCGGAATTGCCGCCGCTGCCAAGTTCGTCATCCGCCGCGACACTGGCCGAATACCGGGATTTCGCATTCACCCCGCGAGGTTCCAAGGATGCCGGAGAGTCGCCTGCAAGGGAATAAGCTCCGCCTGAACTTTCCGTTGCCATACGGGTCCCCCCTTGCGCGGGGAGGCGCGTGGGTGTCGTAGCAGATTGAGGGCTGTTTGTCTGCAAGTTGGTGATTGTGTCGCCCGCCGCCGAAATGGCCGAGGCGTCACTGGCGGCTTTTTTTTTCGCCGCTCGCGCTGGTCGTGGCGGACTTGGCCAAATATTGTTCGGCATCCAGTTCCACTGGCTTGCTCAATCGCTGGTAAAGCACATACCCAAAGATAATCGTCAACAGGCCTAATACCGTCAGGCCGATTTTTGTCTCGCGGGGAAGCGAGGCCGCGGCTAAGCGGGGCTGATAGCGTTTTTTTTCGCCATGATTGGCCGGGGAGTTGGTATTTGCGGCGGATGACTCGGCAGTTTTGGGATGCTCGGACTTTGGTGCGGAAGGTTGCATCGCGTAAACCTATGTAAAAAAAGTTTGGGAAAATGCCGGGTTGCGGAGGCCCGGAGCTAGGGTGCTGATTTAACTAAATGGCGGGAGGCCGACGTTCCGCGACCCGCAGCTTGGCGCTGCGGCTACGGGGATTAAGGGCAAGTTCTGGTTCGTCCGCGGTGATCGGTTTTTTCGTCAAATTTTGCAAGCGCGGATCCGAGCGAAACGCTTCCTTTACCCGGCGATCCTCCAGCGAATGAAAGCTGATAATCGCCAGCCTGCCACCCGGTAATAAACAGTCCGGTAACAGGGCAAGTGCTTTGTCCAACTCTCCTAATTCATCATTGACGGCAATTCGCAAGGCTTGAAAGGTGCGCGTGGCGGGGTCGATTTTGTCCCGGGGGGATCGGGGAACCGCGCGGCGCAAAATCTGCGCGAGTTGTTGGCTGGTGCGTAATTCCATGTGCCGCCGCTGTTCCACCAGTAGCCGCGCGATTCTGCGGCTATGCCGTTCTTCTCCATATTGGTAAATCACATTCGCCAGTTCCCGTTCCGGCAATCGCATGATCAATCTCCAGGCGGGTTCGCCCCTGGTCTGGTCAAATCGCAAATCCAATTCTCCGTCGCTGTCAAAACTAAACCCCCGCGCTCGATCCGCCAATTGGTCGCTGGATAAACCCAAATCCAGCAAAATTCCCGACACCGCCGGACGGCCCACCTCGGCTAATAACGCGGGCAATTCGGCATAACTACCCTGGGCCACCTGGATGGGGAGACCCCGCAGGAATTGCGTCGCCCGCTCTACCGCCGCCGCATCGCGATCCACCGCCAATACCGAGCCATCCGGCGCAACCCGCTCGGCCAAGGCTCGCGCGTGTCCCCCGCCACCCAGGGTCCCATCCGCATAGCACTGTCCCGGACGGGGGTTCAGCCAGGCCAGGATTTCCGCCAGCAGCACCGGAATATGGACGGACGGTTCCACGAACTACCTGAGAGCCTGTAATATCCCTTGCCTGTTCATTCGGGAAACGCGACTTCACCTGGCCGACACCATCCTGGCGCAGTTAGTAACCGCAGTGAAATACCCGCGACGGGAACTTTTGACAAGAGCAACCCCACTAGAGGGAGTTTATTCGCTAGCAAGTTTAATGAGTGGGCAAGAGTGATAAGACGCGAGTACGCAAAGAAAAAACTGGTCCGAGTTCCTTCCTGGATCACTCGCATGGACCAGAATGTGGCTGCGTGTCTTGATCGGGAAATATCCCCCATCAAAAACCACTTTTCGCCCAGTCTGACATCGTGTCGGACTGTTGTACCCCAAGTGTCTGCACCGTGGCCAAACGGCAAACAGTGGGGGAACAACCGACGAACGGTTCATCCGCCCTTAACGCGGAATATGTTAAATTATTAATGTAAAAAAACTAAAAATGCCGGCGTGTCACCAGAATTTGAAGCTGCCCGGACAGGCACTGTAATTTATCCCCCGTACCCCCCGCGTCAAGCTGCCAAAATGGCCCGGGGGAGTCGTCAGGGGCGGCGGTTTTTCGTAGAATCAACCCCAGTTAGGAGTTCCGCCAACTCGGATTTTCCTAAGTTTTTTGCTAGCACAGGCGATAACTCGGCAAAATTAGCCGCCATTCGCCTATTTTTAGCGGGCGTCAGTTGTTGTCGCGTTTTTTTCACGGATGATTTTTTAGATGTCCTCCACCGGTCTTTTTGATTATGAATTGCCCAAGGAGCTGATCGCGCAGCATCCGCTGGCCAATCGCGGTGATGCCCGGCTGCTGGTGGTAGAGCGGTCCACGGGACAATTGCGCCACGCGCACATCCGCGATCTGCCCGACCTGCTGCAAAGCGGCGACCAACTGGTCACTAATGACTCCCGCGTGCTACCCGCCCGCTTTTTTGGGACGCGGGTCGCCACCGGGGGGCGCGTGGAATTGCTGTTTCTAGGCTCGGATGAAACCGGCCTGTGGCAAGTGCTAGTCAAAGCCCGGGGAAATTTGCAGCCCAAAGAGGTCATCCAACTTCAAGACTTGCAAGCCCGCGAGACGCTGAAGCTGTGGTTGTTGGAGAAAGCGGCGGATGGGATTTGGACGGCGTATGTCGAGAGTAATGAACCACCCCCCGTCATCCTAGAACGGATTGGCCGGATGCCGCTCCCCCCCTATATTCGTGATGGCATGGAGACTGAGGAAGACCGCGATCGTTATCAGACGGTCTATGCCAAGGTGCCGGGGTCCGTCGCGGCGCCCACCGCCGGTTTGCATTTTACGCCGGAAATTTTGCAAAAATTAGCGGATCGGGGAATTCCCCGTCACAGCGTCACCTTGCACGTGGGCCTGGGGACTTTTAAGCCGATCCAAACCACCGATTTGGATGAGCATCCCATGCACGCCGAATGGGCCAAGCTGGGGGGAGCGACGGCTGGCGCGTTGCAAGCGGCCAAACAGGCGGGGCAACGGATTGTTGCCGTGGGGACCACCACCACCCGCGTACTGGAAACTGTCGCCGCGGAATATCACGGCGCGCTCCGTTCCTGGAGCGGCGCCACCCAACTGTTTATTCGCCCCCCTTACACCTTTCGCGCGGTGGATGTGCTGTTGACCAATTTTCATTTACCCCGAACGACGCTGCTGCTGTTGGTCAGCGCGTTTGCGGGGACGGAACTGATGCGCTCGGCGTATCAGGTGGCGGTACGCGAACAATATCGCTTTTATAGTTACGGCGACGCCATGCTGATTGTATAAAGGCCGGATCGGATTTTCGTTGGCACACACGTAACGGACGGGGTAGACCTGGGTTAGTTTTATCATTTGGCATTTTTACAGGATGTTTTACCATGACGGCGATTGCCACGGTTGTGGAACAGATTTTGGTGATTCCCACTTCGCTCCTACACGAAATTGGGCATTTTCAGGGGTTCTCCGCCGAAATTGACCGCTATTTGCCAAAAATCCTGGACCCCCGCGTGGCCAGTTACCGCCCCCGTCCCCAAATGGAAGAAGACCCGACTTTTAAACAACTCATCCCCTATGTGGTCTTTGCCCATGGTGCGGCGGAAGGTCCGCTGACTGTTTTTCAATACACGCGCGGCACCGGGCAGGGGGAAAAACGCCTGCACGCCAAGCGCAGCATTGGCGTGGGGGGGCATATCTGCAGCGATGACCGCCATGCCGGAGAAAGCACCGTCTATCTGGAGGGGATGCGCCGCGAACTGGCCGAGGAAGTCGAATGGAACGGCGCCGCGCCGGATCGGATTATCGGTTTGATTAACGATGACCTCACTCCGGTCGGGCAGGTGCATCTGGGCGTGGTCCATTTGGTCATGTTGCCGCAGCCGGGCCTTACCGCCCGCGAAGCCGCCATGGTGGACGCGGGATTTGTTCCATTGCCGCGCTTATTGGAAGAACTGGACCAGTTTGAAACCTGGTCGCAATACGCGCTCGCGGCTTTGGGCAAAATGCGGTTATCATAAGCAGGTTAGTTTGCCACGAGAAAGCTGGCGGCGAGTTTTTCCGCGGCGATTTCTCCTTGGCGAATGCATTGCGGGATGCCCACGCCACGGTAGGCCGCCCCGGCCAGGGCAAATCCCGGCAACCGCTGGGCGAGACCTTCGATGCGCGCGACCCTCTCCAGATGGCCCAGGTGATACTGCGGCATGGTGTGCTGCCAGCGGGCAATGCGGACCAACCGGGGTTCCCCCTGAATGCCATAAATTTCCCGTAGTTCGCCAGTCGCAAGTTTCACAAGCGCGGCATCATTCAGGTCATTGAGTTCCGGCTGCAAAGCCCCCCCCACAAACACCCTTAAGAGCGCCATTCCCGCGGGAGCTCGGCCAGGAAATTTTTCGCTGGCGTAGCTAACCGCCAAGATGCCGCGGCGTTCCAGTCGAGGCACGACCATTCCAAACCCTACCAGCGGCCGGGCAAATTGCGTCTGTTCGTAACCCAATATTACCACGCTGCTCCCGGCGTATTCGATAGCCCGCAATTCCGCGGCTAACTCCGGTGCGACATACTCCACTAGCGAGGCGGCGGCGGGCGCCGGCGTGGTCATTATCACTCCGTCAAACAGTTCCGGTGGCTCCGCGGGGTTTGACCAGACCTGCCAATTTGCGGCTGTGGGGGCTAATTTTGCTGCCAGGGGGGGATTTTTTACCAACCGGGTCACGCGTTTAGCTAGCTGGATGCTCTCTTGGCCCAGGCTATTGGCGGCGGCGGCGATCAATTGCTCCATTCCCTGGCGGGGAGCCATGAATTGACTGTACCGAGCTCCGCTGTCGGCTTTTTCCTCCGTCGCGTTCATCGTCCGCGCCGAGCCTCGCGAGTTTGCTTTACTGCGCCCGGTCAAGGGCCGCTGCAACCGGCTGTTTTGCCAAGCTAATAAACTCGCCTGCAAAACGCTGCCATGCTGGCGTTCCATCTCCAAAAAGCGGGGAAGAGTCGCGGCCAAACTTAGCTTAGTCGGATCGGCGGTATAAATTCCCCCGATGAGGGGCTGAATCAGGCGTTCGTACGCTTCCCGGCCAAATCGGCGCAAGGCAAAGGACTCGAGACTTTCGTCGTTTTGTCCCGCGGGTCGGGCTTCGATAAATAATTCCGCCAGCAGGCGTAGTTTTCCCCGCCAAGAAAGCAGCGGCGTGGTTAGCAAGGACCCCAGTTGATTGGGGGCCATGAGCACAAATCCCTCCGGCACGGGGTGCGGCACGCCGCGATATAAGATCGACGCCTTGCGTTGGGCCGGGTTGGTCGGTAATAGCTCGTCCCATAGTCCCAGTTTATTGGCCAAGGGGAGTCCCGCGGCGTCGGGCGTCAAGAAGTTGTCCGCGCTTAACTCTAATAAAAATCCCCCCTCCCGCACGGTCTGCAGGACGCCCCCGAGTCGCGTGGCGGCTTCCCACAGTTCCAATTTTGCCGAGGGCAACAGTTCCTTGACCCGCAAGGCCGCCGCCAGCCCCGTAATGCCCCCGCCAATAACTAGGATTCGCGGTGGCTGCATAAGTGGCTGTGATTTCGCGGTTTACCCGAGTAAGGATGATGTTTGATTTTAGGCCACGGGTTGTGCTAGGGTAGCGGCGTGGCAAGAGATCATTCCGCCTGAAAATCGCTTCCCTTAGCAGGCGGATGAAAGAAAAATAGTAACATCAGCGCCGCCACTCCCGCCGCCGCCGACGGTATCAACAGCAACTGATTATATGCGATCACCTTTTCGGTCGTTCCCGCCACGGCTCCCGGCACTTCGGTGGTAAAGTATCCCCCCAGCCGCTGCCAAATCAACCGCGACAAAATCGGTCCCACGCCTAAAATCAAAAAGTTAAACATCCCCTGGGCGCTAGCGCGAGCATCCTTGGGAAAATACTCATCCACAAAGATATATAATGTGGCAAAAAAGAACGCATAACATATCCCATGCACCAGATTGATCGCCACTGCGACGTAGGGATCGGGAAAGAGCGCAAAAACCGCGAACCGCAGGGCATGCCCCAGAATCCCGATGATCATCGTAAATTTCCAACCGAGGTTCTTGAGCACATAGCCCAACACCGCCATGGTTAGGATTTCGGCGATTTGACCAACACTCATCGCGGGCTGGATCCAGTTGGACGGCACGCCCACTTTTTCCAGATAAGTAAATGCATACACGAAAAATCCGTCGTGGACCGTGGCATCGATCAACGTCACCAAAAACAAAATCAAAATGAACGGGTACTTTAGTAACTTGAGAGCTTCCAGCCAGGCTTGGCTTTTTTCACCCGTGACGATGGGCTTGGGCGGAGTGTGCGGCAATAGCAGGCTGTAGCCCGCCAAGAGCAGCGCGGCGATCCCCGAAACGATAAACGCCCAGGATTTCCCCTGGTTGAGTGCGACATCCTTGAGCGGTGTTCCCAGGGCCGTTCCCAGGTACTCGACCATGCCGTTGGTGGGCGTTTGATTGATTTTTACCCAATCGGCCAAAATAAAGATGAACGGCCAACTGGCGGCGATCCAGCCAATAGTCCCCCACAGGCGGACGGGGCCAAATTCCTTTTGCGGATCGCTCAGATTGGCAAAGGCCAGCGTGTTGGCGACTGAAATCGTCGGCACATAAAATAGGCAATGCACGGCCATCAGGGCAAAATAAATCCAAAAGTTAGGCGCGGTGGCGGGGGGATTTTCACCGCTAAAGTGATTCCAGGCCATTAGTCCAAAGCCCAGCATCGCCAGTCCGCCGATCAAATGACTGAATGCCAGATATCGCTCCGCGGCAAAGTTGCGATCCACAAACTGATTGGCCACAAACATAGCCAGGATCGCCGCGCAGGGAAACGCGATATTGAGCAGTTCCTGCTGCCACGGTTCAAATCCCAAGCCCCCTTTGTCAAAAAAGCTGAAACTGAGCGGCAGCCACGCCCCCCAGATAAAAAGCTCGAGAAACATGAGCACGCCCAACTTTAGCTTGATCCATGGAGTGGCGGACAATTCCGCCTGGGGGGCAACGTACGGATTAAAGTGGGCCATGCGTGGACCTTTGAAAACGATAAATAGCGTGAAAAAGAAGTCGAAAGCCGCGGTAGAATAAGTGCACGCCCGCCCCCTGCAATTTCCCCGGAAGTTCCTTAGATTAAAGTCCCCGGGTCGCACTGACAAGCAACGTTCGCGAATTTTGCCCAGAAACAGGCTAAAAAAGTTGTTAGACCTGTCTATTGGCCGTGGAAGCCGCAATCTTGGCAGCACGCCGCCACTGACGCGGGATTTCCCCCTTTTTTGCGTGTGAGATTCACAAGATGCCCGGATATGCTGAAAACTGGCTGACCCGGCGAGCTAAGCTGACGCAAGCGACCGTTTCCGCGGTGTTAACGCCGCTGGGGCGTGGGGCGGTGGCCACAATTGGCGTGGCCGGACCAAATGCCGCGGCTTGCGTGGATCAATATTTTTCCGCGGCCAATGGTCTATCCCTGGAACGGCAGCCTTTGCATGCCATTCGCTACGGTCGCTGGCAATCAACAGGGCTCGCCCAGACTTCGCAAGAGCGGCGGGACGCACAATTGCCGCAAAGTACCCCCAGTGCCGAGGATTTGGTTATCTGCCGCTTTCCCACCCATGTGGAACTGCATTGTCACGGGGGGACGGCCGCAGTGCAGGCGATCATGGCCAATTTGCAAGCAGCGGGTGCCATGCATATTACCGGTCGGGAATGGATCGATTTACACTCGCCATCTTGCCTGGAGGCCGCCATCCAAGCGGCACTTGGGGAGAGTGTGAGCGAGACCGCGGTGCTGGCCATTTTGGCGCAAGAGTCGTTGTGGCGGGAAGAATTAGCTAGTTGGATCACGTTGCTTGACCAATGCGGGCCCCTTGTCGCGCCTTTGGCAGACATGCGGGAGTTATCGCAGCGGCTAAAATTTTTGCACAATCGCCTGCATGAACTATCCCAAACCGCCCGCTGGGCAAAACACTGGACGACTTCTTGGCGGGTGACGCTGGCCGGACCGCCAAACGCCGGAAAAAGCATGCTACTCAATTCACTCTTGGGTTATCAGCGGGCGATTGTCTCCGACATGCCCGGCACGACGCGCGATATGGTTACCGGGACGATCGTGTGGTGTGATTGGCGGATCGAATTGCGCGACACCGCGGGCCTGCGCGCCGCGGAGGATGAAATAGAACAAGCTGGTATCGCGCGCACGGCCTCCGCGCTGCAACAGGCGGATTGCGTGGTGGCGGTCATGGATCTAAGCGAGCCTCAGGAGCTTTGGCCGTTGACTTCCCTCCGGCGGATTTGCCAATCGGTAAAATCAGTGGTGCTAGCCGCGAACAAGTGCGATTTAATTCCCGATCGATCGGCTCAACAGCGGATTCTTGCGGAGGTTCGCGATTTTGCCGCCCAAGCGGCTCATCCCTTCAATGCCCCGACGGTGATTTTAACCAGTGCCCGGGATGGCCAGGGGTGCGCCGAGTTGCTGGATTGTGTCTGTAGGCAGTTGTGTCCAGTAGGGAGCGGCTTCCACGGGATCGGGTTATTTAACCCGGATCTGGCGGAGGATCTGGCGGTTTGGTCAGGGATGTTGGGGCAGGTTGACCACGATTTGAAAAAGGATGAATTGGTAATGCCAAATAGCCCCGCGCTCCTGGCGGTGGAAGAACAGTTGCGGATTGTCCGGGGGGAAATCTCGGCTTGGTTGATGGGCGGGGGGAATTTCCCAGGAACTAGCGAACAGATGATTACGTAGAAAAATAGGTGCAAATCATGCCGATTGTAGGGGCATTCTGGTCCAGAACCGGCTCTTGTCGCGGAATTTTAGCTATTTCCGCGTCCAGAATTGACGGGGGGAATTGCGGGTAATTATAGTAAATGCAGGTTTACCCCGGTCCGAGGGTCGGATGTGGTGGAACTTTTCGGCTGGTTTGTGTCCCCGGTTTGGCCGCGATTCCGCGACCAGGGGGGTGGGGATGGGATTGAGCGGCGATCAAGGGTCATGATGCCCTGGCACAGGATGGCGGTAAGATTTAAGGAACAAAATTTTTCCGCAAGGCTTTTTGCACATCCAGCAAATCTGGAGAGGCGACATGAATCTGATTGGCAAAATCTTTGTGTTTTTGATTATGTTTTTGTCCGTGGTCTTTATGACCATGGCCATGCTGGTCTACGCCACGCATAAAAATTGGCGGGCCGAGGTTGAAGGCTCGACCGGTCCAAATAAGGTTGTCGGCTGGAAACAAAAGTACGATGACCTGACTAAACAGCATGAGGAACTCAAAGCGCAAAAAGACGCTCTGAAGGCGCAATTTGACGCCGAGCGGATCGCCAAGGAGCGGGCATTGTCGCAGTTGCAGACCAAGCTCGCCCTGGTGACGAAGGAACTGGACGATAAGAGCGTTGAACTAGCCGCGAAATCGACCGAGGCTTCCACCTTGAATGAACAAGGGAACAAGCTGGCCGACCTGAATAAATCCTATGCCGAGTCCGAAAGCAAAACCCGCGCGGCGCTGGTCGAGGCCCAAAAGTCCAGCGACAACCTCTTTAAGAGCGTGGTTGCCCTAAGCGATAAATATCACGACCTGGTCGCGCAGATCCCCTCACTACAAGAACGGGCCGAACAATTGGCCCGCCAAGTCGCCAAGGCATCTTTGTTACTCGGTACGTTTGGCCGCACCATTGAAGATCCAAGTGATTTACTCCCTCCCCCCATGGACGGCACGATCACCGCGCTGAGTAAACGGGATGACCCCAATCTAGTGGAGCTATCCCTGGGCAAGGATGATGGCCTGCGGACTAACCATCGCATCGACCTGTATCGCGGCAACGCCTATTTGGGAAATGCCGTCGTGACCGAGATTTCGCCCGATGGGCGGACCGCCGTCGCCAAGATTGTCGACCGCAAGGCCCCGGTTCGCGAGGGTGATAACTTTACCACCCGCTTGCAATACCTGACCAAAAATGGCAAGTAGCCCGCAGCGTCCCTCAGCCCGCAGCGTTAGCAAGGGACATCACTGTACTCTTCATAGTCCTCTGTGAAGACAACCAACCCAACCCGCAGCCTTAGCATCTGACACCCAACTTTGCTGGCCAACGGCCCTTTGCATCCGGCGATTCAGATCACCACATACAATCAGTCATCATTGTTCGATTGGAGCTTTCCCACCTATGGCCGCTGTGACCAAGCAAAAAGCAAACGTCTATACCGTGATGCTGGTGATTTCGTTTTTGTGCCTGACCTTGGGGAGCGTCTTTTTATACTTTGAGATGCAAACCTATGCCCCTAATCCCACGGATACGCCCTGGAAAGTTCCCGGCGAGTTGAAGTCCCCAAATTAGCAATAGATAAGACTGGGAACAAGACAGCGCGTTTCATCCCATCTCTTCGCCAGCCTCTCCTGCCCCGCGCCACCGCCGATACCATCGGCGGCTTTGTGCGTCTCTCCCGCGCACCCCCGCTTTTGATAGGCGGACCTACGTCAGCCCTTCACCGGTTACTTCTCGCCTGTCTGGCGTACCCAAGCCTCCAGCATTTGAAACTGGACGCCAAAGTCGTGCTCATCGGTGCCAATCGGGCTTTTAAAGAACGGGGCCAAAAACGTCAGGGCTCCGGTATCTCCGTTGCGCCAGGCCCGCTCGGTCAGCCGCATCAGGTCCAGCACCAAGGGAGCGGCCAGGATTGAATCGCACCCTTGCCAGATAAATTGCATCACCATCGGCGTCCCTAGAAAGCCGCGAAAGTGAATGTGGTCCCAGGCGGTTTTCCAATCCCCCATGCTTTCGATGTATTCAATACTGACCAGCGTTTGCGGTGTGTAGCCCAGGATTTTTCCCAGCAGGCGGTCCTTGCTGGTGACTTTGCTCTTTTTATTAATCGGATCATCCAACACTTTGCCGTCCATATTGCCAAAGATGTTATGCCCGACCCAGCTCATGACGTCCAAATTGCGTTTGGCAAACATGGGGGCCAGCGTGCTTTTGAGCAGGGTTTCCCCCGTTTTGCCGTCATAGCCGTAGTGCCGCGATTTGCGTTGGATGGCCAAATCCTGAATAGCCGCCGGCGTGGCCCCCAACGAGGGGGTAAAATTGATAAACGAACAGCCCAGGTCCAGGGCCGCAATGGCGTACAGGCAACTGGCGGGAAGCGGGCATTTGGCCCCATCGTCCAACAGCGGCTCAAGTTGGGCATACGTCGCGGGCCACGAACTGCTGTCGGTTACCGGTTCGGTACTGGCCACGTAGACCACCACCACATGCTCAAGCTGGTGCCGGGCCTGAAAATCCCGCAAATCCCCCTGCAATCGGGCGATGGCCGCGTGGGGTGTCTCGCGCAGTTCCCGCAAACCGCTTTCGGCAAATTTGCTGATCGTCGGACCGCAATTTATGATGCTACCCGGCCGCAATTCTTGCTCAATTTTTTCAAACTCAGGACGGCATTTTTCCAACAGGCTCCCATCAATGGCGTGGCTTTCCCCGCACATGCGATACGCCTCGTCATACAACTTTCCCGGGCGGATGTCATGCCCGCCGATCACCCAATCTCCCCAGTTCCGCAGTTTTAACCCGGCAAACGGGGGGGTGGCCGTAATCAGTCCGGTGGTCCCCAGCCAACCTTGCTGCAGGGCAATGAGTCCCGTCATGGCCGTGGTGGCCACGCCACCTTTGGCACCAATCAACCACAAACCGACGCGCGCGTGGGGCATTTTCTACAAACCTAAAAAAATTTTGACAG
Source organism: Pirellulales bacterium (assembly GCA_033762255.1). Taxonomy (NCBI): domain Bacteria; kingdom Pseudomonadati; phylum Planctomycetota; class Planctomycetia; order Pirellulales; species Pirellulales bacterium. Next base: position 124,793 of record JANRLT010000070.1, read on the forward strand.
ACAAAAATGCAAGTTACCGGGGTTTTTGGCAGGACGGGTTATCACCGCCGTCGCGCGGCATTCCGCCGGAATGACGGCAAAAACCGGGCGGTATGACCGGCAAGTCGCAAAAACAGGTGGGCCAAGGGGAGGAAACCCGCTTGGAAGCGAACCGGGGAAAAATTAAGATTGTCAGAAGGTTGCCGCACGGCGTCAAGCCAGCACGCCCCCGCGAATACAAACTTTTCCCCACGCCTACCGTTTATATTAACTTGCCACGGGGGGCGGGGGATAGTCTTGAACCCTTCCGAGTGCCGGTTTTCCCCCCGTTAGGGAATACCCATCGCTCGGTGATCCATCTTTTTGCAGTTTTTTCCCACGAAAGTCAGGCTCACCCATGCCCGCTGTGTCGCAGTTGGTCCAATCCCTCGAACCGTCCGCCACCCTGGCCATGGCCGCCAAGGCCAAGGAACTAACCGCCGCCGGTAATACCGTCTACGACTTTAGCGTGGGCGAGCCAGATTTCACCACCCCCGACCATATTTGCCAGGCCGCCATCCAGGCGATGCGGGACGGGCATACGCATTACACCGTGGCCAGCGGGATACCCGAGTTAAAATCCGCCGTGGCAAAGGCTTATGAAGCAGCCCATGGGCTAAAGTACACCCCCGCGCAGGTGGTGATTAGCAATGGTGCCAAGCATTCCTTGCATAATGCGTTTACCTGCTTGTGCAATCCCGGGGACGAGGTGCTGATTCCCGCCCCCTTTTGGGTTAGTTACGCCGAACTGGTCAAGCTGACGGGGGCGCGGCCGGTCATCATCGCCACCGATGAAGCCCACGACTTTAAGCTGACGCCCGCGCAACTCCGCGCGGCGCTGACCCAGCGGTCGACCATTTTGTTGCTTTGTTCCCCCAGCAACCCCACCGGTTCCATGTACACACCGGAAGAACTGGGGGCCTTGGCGGACATTGTGTTGGAACGAAACCTGACGGTGATCAGCGATGAGATTTATGAGCGGCTGGTGTATGGCAATCATCGATTTGCCAGCTTTCCCACGGTGCGACCAGGATTGGCGGAGCGCACGATCGTGGTGAATGGCGTGAGCAAGGCCTATGCCATGACCGGTTGGCGGATCGGCTGGACGCTGGCGCCCGTCAATATCTCCAAGGCGATGGCCGACCTGCAAAGCCAAGAGACCAGCAACCCCTGTAGCATTAGCCAATACGCCGCCTTGGCCGCGATCACCGGCCCGCAAGCCTGCGTCGGCGAGATGCTGGCGGAGTTTGCTAAACGACGCGATTATGTGCGCGAGCGGATCAACCAAATCCCGGGACTATCCTGCCCCGAAATGGGGGGGGCGTTTTACGCATTTATGAATATCAGTAAATTTTTAAACAAAACCTATGCCGGCGCGCGGGTGGAAAACTCGGCCCAATGGTGCCTGACGCTGTTGGAGCAACAGGGGGTCGCCACGGTGATGGGCTCGGCCTTTGGGGCGGAGGGTTACGCGCGAATGAGCTTTGCGACCAGTCTAGATGTCATCCGCCAGGGCTTTGACCGGATCGAGGCGTTTCTTAAAAGCGCGGAGTAGGTGGGGTTGGGAGAAGCCGCCACGCACGCGTCAATTATTAACGGAGAGCGCAGACGTATTAGACGATGTTCTGGCACCACGAAGTGGTGTAGGATTGTAGCCGGTGGTGCCAACCTCCGGAAAGCTATCAAGGCAATAAGATAGCCGTAAACCGGTAGCGCAGAGGATTCGCCCGCGGCTCGAATTACTGCAATACCTTCGCTGCGGGTGCCAAGTAACAAGTTAAATAAGTGGCCGCTGACTGACTTGGGTTTTCCTCTTGAATCAAAAGATTGACATTTGACATAATTTAGATATTATCAAAGTTATTCATAGTGTGTACATTAGTTCAATTCTGATTTGAAAACAATTTCAAGTCCATAAAGGATAATTGGATGAAGTATGGCGAAGAAAAGATCAATCACCAAACCTGGCACACGCAGCAGTGCATCCAACAATTCTAAGCATCAGGATGTTAATGCGGTCCCATCTTCATCCAAATCGCTAAACCGTAGCCTGGGTGACGCCAAGCGCGCCAAGCAGGACGAGTTCTATACACAGTACGTTGACATCCAGAAGGAAGTCGAAGCCTATCTCGAGTTCAACCCTGACACTTTCAGAGACAAAATCGTCTACTGCAACTGTGACGACCCATTCGAGAGCAACTTCTTCAAGTACTTCGCGGCTAACTTCAACAAGCTCGGCCTCAAGAAACTAATCACCACCAGCTACGATGGTTCTCCCATCGCCGGACAGGGCCTTTTGTTCCCGGAATATGATCAGGGTGATAACACGCGCCCACGGCCACACTCGATCGCCATCGCCGTAGAGATCGAGGAAGTGACCGACCTCAATGGCGATGGCGCTACGGGTATAGACGATGTAAAGCTCTTTTTGGAGCGAAATGCCCACAGCCGCACCCCCCTTAAGGGCGGGGGTGACTTCCGCAGCGCTGAATGTGTCGAATTGCTCAAACAGGCGGACATCGTTGTCACCAACCCGCCGTTCTCGCTATTTCGGGAGTATGTGGCGCAGCTTGTGGAGCATAGAAAGAAGTTCCTAATCATCGGAAATCAGAACGCCATAACATACAAGGAAATCTTCCCTCTCATTAAGGAAAACAAGTTGTGGCTTGGAGTCGACAACGGGGGTACGAAGTGGTTTCAAGTGAAAGAAGACTACGATATACAGACTGAATCTCGTAAGAAGATTGTGAACGGTGTTAAATACTTCAGCATGGGAAGCATCGTGTGGTTCACTAATTTGGACCACGGTCGGCGTCATCAAAGGCTGCCACTCATGACCACGACTGAGAATTTAAAGTTTAGTCGGAATATCAAAGGCAAAGCCGCTTACGATCGATACGACAATTACGAGGCGATCGAGGTTCCATCCTTTAGAGAGATCCCCAGCGATTACGACGGTGTAATGGGTGTTCCAATCACATTCCTCGACAAATATAACCCTGAGCAATTCGAAATCATTGGGGCAACCGAAAGCGAAGGCAAAGGATTTTCAAATGGACTGTGGCTAGGAAATACGGCACAAGCCTTAGTCAAGGGCGAGAGAGTCTATAAACGACTATTCATCAGACATCGCAACTTGTCCACCAAGGGGTTGAAGAAAAAGTGAAAACCACGCTGCAAACCGACATCACTGTCGCCAAAATCTGCGAAGGCTTCGTCTACAACCAACTGGAAGGCAAGGGCCTGTTCGGCCTTGGCGGAAAGCTTACGATTCAGCCAGAGTACCAGCGCAACTATATCTACGCCGACGGTGGAGGCAAGAAAGAGCAGGGGGTCATCGAATCGATATTGAAGGGGTATCCGCTGGGGCTGATATACTTCAACAAGGTGGCAGCGGACAAGTTCGAGGTGCTCGACGGCCAGCAGCGCATCACCAGCATAGGGCGGTTCGTTACCGACAAGTTTGCGATCATGGAGAACGCAAATCCTAAGATTTTCAGCAGCCTGCCCTCCGATCAGCAGAAGAGGATTCGCGACTCAAAGCTGCTGATCTATGAATGCGAGGGGACTGAGACAGAGATCAAGGAGTGGTTTAAGACAATCAACATTGCTGGCGTGCCGCTGAATGAACAAGAATTGCTCAACGCAGTCTATTCTGGCCCATTTGTCACCAAGGCCAAAGAAGAGTTCAGTAACAGTCAGAACGCGAATATCTTGAAGTGGAGCGCGTACATCAAGGGTAGCGCGAACCGGCAGGAGTTTCTTGAGCAGGCGCTGGAGTGGGTGAGTAAGGGGAACATCGGCGCGTACATGAGCGCGCATCGTAATCAGAAGAACATCAACGAATTAAAAACTTACTTCAATGCGGTGATTGATTGGGTTTCGACGGTGTTCAACGAAGTGCGTTCAGAGATGCGCGGCTTGGAATGGGGCCGGCTTTACGAAACTTATCACCACCAGAGCTACAATCCTGCGAAGGTCGAGGCCGCCGTCGAAAAACTTATGGCCGATGAATACGTCAGCAACCGCAAAGGAATTTTCGAATATGTGTTGGGCGGATCAACCGACAAGAAGCTCCTCGCCGTCCGCGTGTTCGACGAGAAGACGAAGAAGGTTGCGTACACCAAGCAGACACAGGAGGTGAAGGGGAAGAATAAATCAAACTGCCCACTGTGCGCCGTGAGCGACAATGCGAACAAAGCAAGAATCTATGATTTTGAAGAGATGGACGCGGACCACGTATCGGCGTGGAGTAAAGGGGGCGAAAGTTCGGCTAAGAACTGCGAGATGCTTTGCACCACCCATAATCGTGCCAAAGGTAATCGATAATCTGAGTGTATTATATCCAGCTTCTACTAGCCAAGAAAATATTTTATCCTGGGCCATGTAGCCACTTCATCCAATCCCAAAGCACAGATTTCAAATCATCACTCATCACTCATCATTCATCATTCATCATTCTCACCTACTCTCCCTGATTCGCTCCCACGCTGGCCGCTTTTTCCCCCAGCAGGCACCGGCCGATTTGCCGCGCCGCCTGGCGTAGGCGGTTTTCGTTTTCCACCAGGGCCAACCGCAAATAGCCCTCGCCCGCCGGGCCAAAGCCGCTTCCCGGGCTGACGGCGACGTGGCCTTCGTCGAGTAGCTTGCCAGCGAAGTCCATCGTGTTCATCTGCGACGCCCAGGGCTCGGGGACTTTGGCCCAAATAAACATTCCCGCGCGGGGGAGGTTGATCTCCCAACCGTGGCGGCGGAGGCCGTCGGCCAGGACATCGCGGCGGTGCTGGTAGATTTTACTTTGGCCTTCGACGGCGGCATCGGTATGCCGCAGCGCGACGATGGCGGCGATTTGAATGGCGGTGAACATGCCGTAGTCGTAATAGGTTTTGATGGTCCCCAGGGCGCGGACCATTTCGGCATTGCCGCTGCAAAAGCCGACCCGCCAGCCCGCCATGTTGTACCCTTTGCTCATGGTGGTAAATTCCACGCCTACATCCTTGGCCCCCGGCGCGGAAAGGAAACTCGGCGGCTGGTACCCATCAAACGCGACGTCCCCATAGGCAAAGTCGCTAATCACCATAAAGCCGTACTTTTTTGCCAGTCGCACCACATCCACAAAAAATTCCGGCTCGACCGTCACGGCCGAGGGATTGTGCGGATAGTTCACAATCAGCAGTTTGGGCTTGGGATACAGATGCTCGCAGGTGTAGGCGATATTTGAGAGAAACTTTTCGCTGTCGGAGACTTCCAGCGTGATCGCATGCGCCCCGGCTAGATTCACGCCATGCACATGCACCGGAAAGAACGGCGCGGGGACAATGGCCGTATCTCCCGGCCCTAGCAGCGCGAGCAGCATGTGGCTAAAGCCCTCTTTGCTCCCCAGGCAGACCACGGTCTCGGACTCGGGATCGAGCCGCACGCCATACTTGCGGGCGTACTTGGCGGCGACTTCGCGGCGCAGGTTTTGAATTCCCAGGGCCTTGCTATAGCCGTGGTTTTTTGGGTCGCGGACCGCTTCGATCAGTTTCTCCACGACCAGGTCCTGCGGGGGGTCGCTGGGGTTTCCCATCCCCAGGTCGATCACGTCCAGCCCATCGCGCCGCATTTGATATTTTTTGGCATTGATGCGGGCAAACAGATACGGCGGCAGCCGCTTGACACGGTCGGCCACCTCAATTTTAAAGGGGCGGATGTCGTCGCGGGGGTTGTCGGTGCGTTGATCCATAAAAAACAAAGTAAGAAGGCGGAATTCAGAATGCAAATATTACTAGCTGCGACGTTTGGCAACTGACCGGCACCCTTTAAGATAGCGAATTTGCGGGAGTTCGTGAATTGCAGGAGCAGCGGGGAATTTTTGCGGGGAAAACGACTCAAATGACTCGCGGTACCCGGTTTGCCGCAGACACGGATACCCCTGGCCAGGTTCAGGCCTGTAGTTTGCCCAGTTTGCCAGATGTCGGACAATATGCCCAATTCCCCGCTAGCGGGTCACCTTTGGCGGTTTTGCCGCCGATAGGATCAATATCGATCAATTTTGGCCTGGGAGGTGTGAAATGACCCGTAATATCCTGTTGGCGGGCGGAATCTTGGTGTTATTAGCCCTTGCTCCCGTGTCTGCCCTATTTGCCGGGCAGCCGCTGGTCCGGCTCGAGACCAAATTGCGTTCCCACGTGCCGCAACCCCCCGCCGCGGCGCAGCCAGTTACGCCCGCGCCGCAGTATATGCTGCTACAGGGCGCTCCCGGCGGGAATGGTCAAACCGTGCGGGCGACGCCGTACGCCTATGGCTGGTTCGGCGTGGGCCGCCGCTCGCATTATGAATACAGCCGGGGGTACTATGGGCAGACAAATTTTTGGCACGCCCGGTGAGGTGGGGGTTGGAGTTTGGAGGATGGAGTTTAGAGGATGGAGTTTAGAGGATGGAGATAAGCATTGGATTCTCGCAAAGCTACTGTTAAATCGAGCGAAGCACCCCAGGACCCCTGCACCTCCGCAAGCGGCGTCCCTTGCTGACGCTGCGGGCTGATTGGTTTCTTCACAGGGGACTGTGAAGACTACACTGGTGTCCCTTGCTGACGCGGCAAGCTGAAACTCTGCCTTCAATTCTTAATTCATAATTCTTAATTCATAATTAACAGCTACCTTCCCAGACCGACAAAGAATGTAAAGACCTGGGTTTGATCCCCGGCGGCGTCGTTGACGACCGTGGCAAAGTCCAGCGCGATCGGGGCGGGGCCTAGCGCCGGGACGGAAATTCTTAGCCCACCCCCCAGGGCGACGCGAAAGTTCTGGGAATTGATCGTGTAATCCTGCTCGACCGTGCCAAAGTCACAAAACGCCACCGCCCGCAAGGAATCATCGGCAGTGATTGGGACCATGTATTCCACCGTGCCGACCAGTTGCAGCGGCCCACCGACAATCACGTCGTTAACCCGCGGCGAGGCCCCGCGAAAGCGAAACCCGCGGAGTGTCGAAAAACCCCCGATAAAAAAGTTGTCGTAAATCGGCGTGTCATTTCCCGAGATTCCAAAGTCCCCGCCAATCGCCAGCACCTGACGGCCCGATCCATCCGCCCGCTGTGTCAGCGTAAAATATTTGCGCATTTCGACCGTTGCCCGCGGGTAATCAAATGACCCGGTCACGTACTCTACCTCATACTGGGCGAACCATCCTTCCGTGGGTAAAAACGGGCTATCACGCGTATCATGGGCCAGATTGATCCCAAAGCCGTATAGGTCATTATGGCCGACGACTTCATTCAGTTCCGGAACCGTCGTGACGCGCGGGTTGGAAATGTTAATGTTTTCGATCCGAAATTTGGTGCCGATGGACAAATCCGGGCGGTAGGGAATCTGATAAGCAAAGCCAAATCGCCCCCCCACGCGTTCTTCGTACCAGTCGCGATAGCCGCGCTGAAAGTAAAAGCCGCTCATGGAGAGCGCTACCGGCGAATCCCACAGATAAGGCTCTTGAAAGCTGATGGTATAGCGGCTGACTTGACTGCCGGGAGCGGCCTCGAGGCGAAAGCGCTGTCCCGCGCCGCGCCATGCCCGGCCCGAGACAAAATCGTTCCAACTAGTGGCGGGACGCCAAATGTCAAAGTTTTGCTCGTCCAGCACGATATTGCCAATGACACCCGCATTGGAATTCACGCCCACGCCAAACATTAGCCGGCCGGTCTGGGTTTCGGTGACGATTCCCGTTAAATCGACAAACCCGCCTTCTGGAACCACTTGCCAGGGTTGTTGGGGATTGATTGGTTCGCTCGGCTGGGGCAGAATCCCCGCCCCCTGGCCTGGCACCCCATTTGGTTGTCCTATGCCGCCGACAAGTGGTTGGCCGTTGGCATTAATGGCCGGGGACCAGGGACTGGCGCTAGGGTCGGTGGGGGCAATGCCGCTGGGGGCCACTGCGGTTCCCGGGGCATAGCCCGGCACGGTCAGGTTGCCTCCGGAGGGCTGCCCGACAAAGCTTTCAGTCGCGGGATCGGCTAAGTACTGCGTAGGCTGAACAGGATATTGTCCTGTGGTATTTGTCGCGGCGGTGTAAAACGCGGGCTGCGCCGCATAACCGGTGGTTGATCCCGCCTGGGGGTAAGCATCGGGCATAATGCCACTGGGGGTAAAGCCAGTTGCGGATTGCTGGTATGGCATACTACCGCTGGCTACATAATTGGCATTGGGTGTGGCGGGGGTGCTCCAGCGATCCACACCGACAGTGCTACTGGGAATATAGGCGTTACTGGGAACGTAAGCGGTGCTAGGGCTGGCAGGGGGGATACCGCTGTTGGTACTTGCCGGAGTAGTGGAATTTGCGGCCCAGCGTGTGTTGTCTGGACTTTGAAAGCGAACGACAGTTTGTGTCGGGGGCGTGACCGTGCGCTGGAGCGCGGTATCCGGCACGGTAAAGTCCCGATTGATCCGAGGGCGGTCAGGATGGAGTGCCGCGGAAGGAGCGAGCGGGGTCATTGCCGATGGGCGCGGGGTGGATTCCGCCGGCGTGTAATTTGCCCGCCAAAACGTGGGCCGACTGGTAGGATGCGATGCCGCGGGGGAGGGAGTAGCGGTGCTAGGAGCGGCGGGAATAGGAGCGGCATCGTTCGGCGTTACGGGATAGGGGACTGCCTCTAGCGGGAGATTGTGATATGGTAGTCGCAGTTCTGGTTGCGCTGGTGGGTTGACCGTGGCGGGGGGCGTGCCGGGAACAGCATCCACGGCGGTCCCGCGAATGATCACCGTAACGGTGGGAACGTCCGGGCTTTGAAATCGGGATTTGCCGTTGCGATTGGTCGAGGTGTTTTTGCGGGCGAGTTCGCGTGCTTCCTCGTCCAAGCCCTCGGGGGGCGTTACCACGATTTGCGGCGGGGCGCCCTTGGTCGGATCGTTATTAAACAGGCCGCTCCGTTTCAGGCGAATTTCGTCCGCGCGAATGAGCCGCGTATCGACGATATCCCCCGGCCGCAGCGAAATCCGGTTGAGCACCGTGCGCTCGCGCGAGTGGGAGGATTCTCCCGACGAGCCGCGAATATCGACCAAAATCTGGCCAACGCGGTAAACGGCCCCTTCCTTGATGCTAAAGACAATGTCCAGCTCGCCCGGTGTTTCCAAAAAACGCGTCTCGGCGTCGATATCGCAAAAGATGTGCCCCTGTCCGCCGTACAAATCGCGAATGGCGTTAATGTCGGCGTTCAGCTTGGCCTGGTCAAAGTACTCGCCGCTTTGTTCCTGCAATTTGGAGAGCAATTCGGCTTGATTGAATTTTTCGTTGCCAATCACCGAGAAATTTCGCACTTTATAGCGCGGGCCTTCGTGGATGATAAACGTCAGCGTGAGCCAGCCGCTGGGGCTGACATCTAGCTCGCGGCTGATCCGCGCCTGAAAGAAGCCCAAGCTGCGGTAGTACTCGGTCAGGGTCTTGATATCGTCGTCAATCTTGTTGCGATCGACATGCCCGCCAATCCAAAGGATGCCAGGCTTGGACTGGATTTGCGTATTCAGCCGGGCGTCGGTGGCGATGGTGTTCCCCACGTACTGCGTCCACCACACCTTTTGGCGGTTCCCCTCGTTTATGACAAAGACCGCCCCTTTGTCGCCGACTTTGTTTCCCTCCACCACGCTCACGTACGCCTCGACAAAACCTTTTTCGTGGTAGTAATTTTCCAGGGTGCGGCGGGCTTCCTCCACCCGATGCGGATCAAGCGCGTCCCCCACTTTAAGCTCGGCTTGCTTTTTAAGCGTGCTTTCACCGATCTTTTGCATACCGATGAATTTTACATAGCGCAAGAGAGGCCGCTCCACCACCTGAAAGGTCACCAGCAGACCATCTTGCAGGGTTTGGTAACGGGGCTTGATCGAAACAAATTTTCGCGTCCGGTCCAGTGCCCGTACGTCATCCTCGATCGTCTTGGGATCGTACAGCGTCCCCGCCCGGGTGGACATCTTGGGTAGGGTGCCCACATTGCTGGCCCCTTCGATGCGGACCTCGATCACGCGGTCGGTTCCGGCAATGGGGGCCGGGACGGCGTTGGCGGCGGCATTACCGCCAGGCGCAGCGCGCGGCGTGGCGATGGTCTCCACCGGAGGGGGCAAATTTGCCGGAAACGTCCCGGCGGGTGACCCAACGGCGGTCCCCGCCGCGGGGTTGGTCAATGCCGGGCCGCTGCCGGCCAATCCCTGGCCGCTGGCGAAATTTATTTGGCATCCAAGCGCAAACCAGCTTAAAGCCAGCAGGCCCAGTGCTTTGCCATGACGCATCATGCCCAGCATCCGTTTCTGTAGTTGCGGGAAAGCGGCTATAGCAACCGCGAAAAGTCCCGTGCGCAAAAAAACCATTACAAAACTTGGCCGCTTGCTTTCCCGGGGTTCAAGCGGACAATGTGGTCGAAAAGAAATACCGCAACCCGTCAATTGCGACAAGGGAGATTTGGGGGGTTGCCGATAGTCATTTAAGAAATATTGTAAAATTACAATAAATTCATTTAGGTTCGGTCCGCCTCCCTGGGGAAATATATTCGCAAAAAAGCAACTCGCGGGATCTCCCATCAACACGCGGGTGGACGGGCAGAGCATGGCCGCTCAAGCCGCCCGACGCGCGGCCAGGGTGTTCCTGGGCAAGGTTTCCGCCAGCACGCTGGCATACAGTTCCTCGTATTGAGCGATAATCCCTCGCGGTTCATGCCGCGCAAACGCGATTCGCCGCGCGTTTTGGGCTAACCGCGCGGGTTGCGGGTCCGCTAGCACGGTGAATATGCCGCGAGCCAGGTCCCGTGGAGCAAAATCCCCGGCCAAATAGCCCGTTTGGCCGGTGTGCACCACTTCCCCCGCCACGCCTGTGTCAAATGCCACCACCGGCGTTCCGCATAACAGCGACTCGCTAATCATCATGGGTCCGGCATCCTCTATCGACGGGCAGACAAACAAATCCGCCGCCTGATACGCCCGCGCTAGTTCTGGTCCATCCCGCAAGCTTCCAACTAACCGCGAGGGAAAGGGACAATGCCGGGCCAAAAATTCTCCCCTCTGACCGATAATCACCAATTCCACATCTTCCGCTGTGCAGCCGGCGGAGCATTTTTCCTGTGTCATAATCCCACGCAATTGATGCAGGGCCGCGATTAGCTTGGCCCCCCCCTTGCGCGGCTCATCCAAATATGACGCGCCAAATAGCACCAAGCGCTTATCCAATGGCAGGCCCAACTGTTCCCGCGCTTGCTGGCGATCCGCCGGGATAAAGACCGTGGTATCCAATGGCAGGGGGATTTCCGCGATCCGGTGACCCCCAAATAGCGAACTGGCACGGGCTTTCTCCGCCGCCCAACGCGTGGGGGCAATGATGGTCAGGGGCAAATCGGCCAAGTGCCGCTGCTTTTGTTGCCATACTTGCCGTGATACGTCATTCGGAGAAGGCTCCGCCAACAAGGGACAATTCCCACAGTTGACGGTAAATCCCTGACAGCCAAAAGAGTAATGACATCCCCCTGTTAGCGGCTCTTGGTCCAGCAAATGCCAAAAGAGGGGCACGCCCAGACGGGATGCCAGTTGGCGGATTTGCCCGGAAGACAAAAAACGGGTGATCCAGTGCAAAAAGACCACGTCCACCTGTCCCCGCTGCGCAGCTAGCGTACGGTCCAGGTCGACGCCAATCTGGCGGTCATGGTTAAAGGTAAACTTGGTCTGGGGCGTCCCCCAGCCGGGAAGATGACGCAGAAATTTGTGCCAAGTGGCCAACACTGGCGAGATGGCGGCGGCGACCACGCTGTCATCGGAGGATTGTTTATCCCGCACGATCATTCGTGAGGCATGGCCGTACTGCTTTAGAGATTGATGCAGGCGAAACGCGACCTTGGCGGCTCCGCCATGCTGGTCAGCCGTCGAAAAATGCAGCACGCGCATGCTAACCCCTGTTTATGCCACGCGCTGGCCGGACCAGCCGGACAAATTTAGATCGCTGACCAAAGGGGTGGTGGTAGGCCTTTGTCGTGCGGTGGAAATTGTCGCGGAGCGCATTTTTTGGAGTGGCCAAAAATGGTAGTAATTTTCCCGCTTGGCCAGGGAAAAGCCATGTTTTTCGTACAAACGGCAGGCGGGCAGGTTATGCCGCTGCGTGACCACGCTGGCGGTGTGGCAGGATTGACCCAGCATCCATTGCTCGGCGGCGGTAAGCAGCAGTTGTCCCAGGCCGCGTCCCCGTTCGGACTCGGCCACGGCGATCAAGTCGATCTGCCCCACGGCTTCCTTGACGGAGATGGTCACGATACCGCGCGGCTGGGCGCTATCCGCCCGATAAGCGGCGAGGACGGCATTGGCCAATTCGCCCTTGACGCTCCGTTCGATCCAAATTTTGTATAGTTCTTGAAATTTATCGACGGGAATGTTGGCATCCACGGCGAACCGGCTGCATTGCCCCGCCGCCACCGCCAACTGGTACAAGTCTTCGCAAGGGAAAAGCTGGGGGTAGCTCTTGACATAATATAGCCCCCCCGCCGCCCAAATGGTCTGGTTAAAATTGGCTCCGGGCGTCAGTTGTTGCTCCGGGGTAGGAGACGTGGACGCGATCGCCGCGACGCGCGGCAGGGTCATGCTAAAGGTTGTCTTGCAATCAACCAGTTGCCCGGCGAACTCGGCCAGGATTTTTTCAGCCGGGACACGGTCCGCCCGCGTTGGCCAATACACGAGCGCAAAGCCCCCCGCCCGCATGGCGGTGAGCAAATTCGCTAATTCGGCGTCGCTTAGCTCGGCGGCAGTGATCCGTCCGACTTGCCAGCCAAAATGGCGCGAATCCCACGCGCGTGGCTCTAGCGGCAGTGGGGCGGTGGTTGGCAGGGATGGTGGCATGGGATCGGTACAAAAGTCGCCGGGGACAAACGTGCGGGGTGGGTCCAACGTGGTCGAAATTGTCTTATTCCTATGAAAAGGAGGGCGGCCGCCGGGCGCGCCGCAATGGTTGTTAGGCCGCCGCGCGTTTGGTGGCGGTTTGGCGGAGGAATTTTTTGATCTGGCTGGTGACTTCTAATTGATCGGCTTCGGTCAAGTCATAGTAAAACGGCAGCCGCACCAGCCGATCGCTATAACCTTCGGTAATGGGCAAATCGCCGGCCCGATAACCAAAACTTTGGCCGACCGGGGCGGTATGCAGCGGCACATAATGAAACACGGCCAATATGCCCTGCTGTTTTAAATGGTCGATGAGCGCGCCACGGGCCGCCAGGTCAGGGAGCAGCAGATAAAACATGTGGTAGTTGGTTTGGCAGTTTTCGGGGATGCGCGGCAGGCGGGCCAGGCCATCCCGTTCCAGGTCGGCCAGGTGGAATTCGTAAAATTTATAGATTTCCCGGCGGCGCTCGGCGATGTGGTCGCGCAGTTCCAACTGACCGTACAAAAACGCGCCGCACAGTTCACTGGGGATATGCGACGAACCAACATCCACCCAGGTGTACTTGTCCACCATGCCGCGGAAAAAGCGGCTGCGGTTGGTCCCTTTTTCGCGGATAATTTCGGCCCGTTCATAGAACCGTTCGTCATTGACGCACAGCGCGCCCCCTTCGCCGCAGATGTAATTTTTTGTCTCGTGAAAGCTGTAGCAACCCATGTGACCTAGGGAACCCAGGGCGCGTCCCTGGTACGTGGCATTGACCCCTTGGGCGGCATCCTCCACCACAATCAGGTTGTGTTGCGCGGCCAATTCTAATATGGGGTCCATCTCGCAAGAGACTCCCGCGTAATGCACGGGAAAAATCGCCTTGGTCCGGGGAGTGATGGCCGCCGCGATCAGGTTTTCATCAATGTTGAGCGTGTCGGGCCGAATGTCAACAAACACCGGCCGCGCGCCGGTCCGGACCACCGCGTTGGCCGTCGAGACAAACGTGTATGAAGGCAAGATCACTTCATCGCCGGGGCCAAGCTCGCACAGTTGGGCGGCCATTTCCAAAGCGGCCGTGCACGATGGCGTCATCAAGACATGGGGGATGTTAAACTCCCGCTCCATCAGCCGCGCGCATTCCTTAGTAAAGTGGCCGTCGCCGGCAATTTTGCCTTGGGTAACCGCCTGGGCGATATAAAATAGCTCTTTCCCGGCGATAAACGGTCGATTGAACGGAATCCGCGGCGTCATGCCTGTGGCTCCAATCTTGATTTCTGGTGACTTATTGTCGATTGCCCGTTCTGTCAGGTAGCGGAATTCGCCAGCATTCCGACTTGTATGATCCTATCCACCATCTTTCCTCGCCCCGCTTCGGAACTTTTGCAAGTTCCGCTACACCTGGGGCGGCGATTATGCTCGCTCATTTCCCCCGCGACAATACCAAAATTGTCTAAAAATGCGGTCCCGCGAGCGGCGCTTTTCCTCCGGGCGCGGACAGAGTCGGGGACGCCTCCTCGACGCGAGGCTTGCTGGCTTCGATCACAAACCCGCTATCGATATTTGCCGCCGCCGGATGATGGCGCAACAGCACGTCCAGGTACTTCAATGGTGATAGCACATACGTCAGCGGCATGAGCAGCTTATACAGGGGTCGAATGCCCAATGAGAGCACCATTGCCAGCCATTCCTGCATGATCCAAACCAAAGCGGATGTCGGCCCAGCGGCGGGTTCCACGCTGGTGATCTGAAAATCGGCGAACAACTGCCGCATGCCGCTGATCGTAAAACGCTGATAATCGTACGGCGAGGCATGGTACCCTTGTAAAAATGGGATAAAGCACAGCACCCGCCCCCCGGGTCGCAATACCCGCAGCATTTCCGCCACATGGGCCTGGGGATGCGTGACATGTTCCAGGACCGCCACGCTAATGACGCCATCCAGGCTATTGGCCGCCAGGGGAAGCTGCTGCAAATCCGTCACGAGGTTCACATTTTCATAATTCATGCCATCGCAGCAAATGATCCGGGGGTCATGCCGCAGCGGCCCCGAACCCAAATCGGCGACGAACTCCCGTTGCAAATCAAAACTTGCCAAAAAGCGATTGATCCGCCGATTTAAGAACCCGGTGTACACGGGGGAAATCTGGTCGATCGCCAACTGATAGCGCGGACCCAGCACCCGTTTGGCGGATTCCTTGACTTGGTTAAGCCAGTCGGTTTTGACATCGCTGGTGGTAAAACCCCCGCAACGAATTTGCACATTTTCGGCGCCAGAACGATGTACCTGCTGGGCGGTGATGCCACAGGGGTGACATACTAAATCGGGCAACTCCCCGGAGGAAGCAGTTGCTCCAGGATGTGCCGCCTGCCCATTGACAGCGGAGCTAAATGCCCCCTGGCAGCGGGGACAGCGCAATTTGGCCAGCAGTTTGCTGGCGGGACTATTATCGCTGGCTGGCGTGGCTGGGAAGGAGCCTGGGCCAGTAACGGGGCGAAGGGGTGATTTGGTGACTTCCGCTGGCAAACTGAGCGTAGGCATTGTGACATCCCTGTCAAAATATGCGATTTACAAGCATGCGCAGCGGCATGCCAAATTTGGCCGCGAGTATAGCCCCGATCCCAGGCGGAGGCTAGATAGATTCTTTGGCCAGAGAAAAACCAGGCCCCGGAAGATAATAGTTGTGCTAGCACCGAATAGGAAAGAGCAGAGCGCGGGGTGCAGCACAGTGCTGGGAAAATTATACTGCGGGAAAATAGTGCAGTGCGAGATTAACGAAATGCGGGGGCCAGGGGACGGGCGGGTTTTGCCGATTTGCCGGTTCCTGCCAGATTCGCGGAGGGAGCCACGTTTGCGGCCAGATACTTGAGATAGTCATACAAGCCATAATCCCGGTCAATCAAATTTCCTTCCACATTAATCGTGGCTTGGTCACTGTATTGGACATATAACTCCTCAATGACATTCGCGACCAGGTTGACCGTGTCCGCGTTGTTACCGGTATCTATACGGACTTGCTTGAGGGTGCTGCCGCCATTCGCCAGGGCCACGGTCAGGATGTTTTCGGTGGGAACGAATATGACAGGATGACCCAACAAAGAGTGGTTTGTCGTCTGGCCCGCCTCGGATAGTTTCAGGTCATTGCGAATCTGCACAACTTCACCCCCCAAAGTGTCTTCTGAAAAGATACTCTTGGGCTTTGATTCCAACAGCGTGTAATACTTGCCAAAATTGAGGGTGTCGATTCCCTGGCCCAGGTTGATATTCAATTTTCCGTTCACGACGGAACGGGCGAACAAAACCTGATCGTTATACAGATTTGGGTTTGCCAATTGGAATGGCGCACCACCGGCAAAATCCGCCACAATTCGCGTGTCGCCATCATAGCGATTGACGTCCAAGCCAATGGTGTCGTTACCATAGCCGGTATTGATCGTGACATTCTGGAAAAAATGCGATGAGAAAATGCTGACCAAATTGTGCCCAAAACCGGTGTCAATGGATGTCGTCCCCAGGACGCGCATTTGTCCCAAGGAGATCGCATCGTTATCGATCCCGCCGGTGACCCGTAAATCATCAAAAAACGTGGTGAGGGAATAGAAATCGTTGGTGCCATTTCCCAGGTTGATATCCGCGTCCGCATCGCCGTAAATTTGATGCATCAGGATTTGATCGTTGCCATCTTGGCCCTGGACTGTCAGGTTTTTTGTAATGACCAACTGGCTAGCATAAGTGGCCATTGCGTTAGGCATTCCTCCCGGCGGAGTATTGGGGAAGCGAATGCTTTGAGTGGTTTTGATAATTTGCTGATCAGTATAGTTATTGTAAAATAATGTTAAATATGACCCTTGGTCATAGTAACCAAGTTTAAGAATATCATTTCCCCCGCCCAATTCCGCCGTCAGGCTTTCTAATACCAAACCATCCACCGAAATTGCATCGCTGGCCCCCCCTAAATCAATCACGACAGACTTCACGGCTTCCAGATCAAAATGTAAGAAATTGCTTAAACCGTTCAATAATGTCATTTCATAGGCTGGTACCAAAGTGTCACCATCAATAACGATAATACTATTTACATTAGCATCCCGTGTTACAAAAACATCCCTGGGCCGAGGCACAAAGTTAATCTCTGAATTACTGTTGTACCCCTGCACCACGATTTTTTTACCCAATCGTTGAAATGTGTTCAGATCATAGGCATCCTGATACGACACACTCAGAAAATTGGCGTCCGCATCGCCGACGATGCTCAACACACCGTCCGCAAGGGTGACGGTCACGTTCCCGGCCATGACTGTCCGGGACTCCAGGGATTCAAACTGGCGAGCGGGAGGCTGCGTGGAATACCGATCCCGATAGAGGGGGCGTGGCTGGCTCTGTGACCGCTGGTAATGTGCGCCGGTAAAAAGACTTAATAGAAATCGCCCGAGTGTCATGTTTTGCCCCTTGATCCTGTTTAGCCATGCGTCTGAAACCGAAGGCTTTGAACCGAAAATTGCTCCACGTTGGGTTTAAGTAAAGCATTTCTCCGGTTTTTTTGTATCTTGAGCTTAACCGAATTCCCCGACAAGAGCAACTTTTTTGCTCTTGTGATAGGTGGTTCTTCTGACGATAATTCGCGGCCTTTAATTCCGCATGTTTCGGCTCATCAAAATGTAACAAAGCACGTCAAATTTGGCTTAAGATCATGATACAAAAAGACTTTCGTCAATTGAGCGGGACTGGTAGCGGCAATCGCCTGACCTCGCCCCTGTCCGCAAATAATCCACGGGAAGCCCTGCCCACCGCGGAACTGACCACGGGCCTGAGCGTAGTGGTCCCCGTCTATCGCAGCCAGGAGACGTTGCCCCCGCTGGTGGCCGAGCTAGCCGCCGTGCTCCCCCAACTTGCTAGCAAATATGAGCTGCTGTTGGTCAATGATGGCAGCCCCGACGATAGCTGGCCGGTAATTGAGCTATTGTGCCAAAAGTACCCCTGGGTGCGTGGGATTCGGATGATGCGTAATTATGGCCAGCACAATGCGATTTTGTGCGGGGTCCGCGCGGCCCGTTGCGGCACGATTGTCACGATGGATGACGATTTGCAGCATCCGCCAGCGGAAATTTCCAAGTTGCTCGCCAAGCTGGCCGAGGGGCATGACGTGGTGTACGGGACGCCGTCGAATTTGCCCCATTCCTGGTGGCGAAATTTTACCTCGCGCTTTACCAAACGGGCGTTTGCCCTGGCCACGGGGAATCACACGATCAAGGATATTAACGCCTTTCGCGCGTTTCGCACGCATTTGCGCGACGCCTTTGCCGATTTTCGCAGCCCCCAACTGCAAATCGACGTGCTGCTCTCTTGGGGGACAAATAAATTTGCCACCACTCCCGTACGCCAAGAACCGCGCAGCGTGGGGCGTTCCAACTACAGTTTTATGAAGCTGGTCAACCATACCATGCTCTTATTAACGGGTTTTAGCACGGCCCCTTTGCGGCTGGCTAGCTTTACCGGATTGGCCTTTACCGCGCTTGGCTTTTTTGTGCTAGCTTATGCGGTCATACGTTACTTTGTGGGGGAGGCCCAGCCAGGCTTTCCGTTTATCGCGGCGATTATTTCAATCTTTAGCGGGATACAGTTGTTTATCTTGGGGATTATCGGCGAGTATCTGGCCCGCATGTTCAACCGCAGCCTCGAGCGTCCGCCGTATGTGGCCAGTGAACAAATCGGCCAACTGGCGCTGGGCGACTCCGCCTTGGGGGATCATTCCAGCACCGAAATCGTCGATCCGGCAAACTGGAAAGGGACTCTCCCCGTTTGCAAAGCCGCATAGTTGGACGCTTTTCACGCTCGGCTACGAAAATAATCGCGATAAAAGATCTTATCCAAAATAAATGCCGCGCGGCATCCGCGGGCCAGACGATGTCAACGATTCGAGGTCAAGGGGACCGCACGGCGGGTTGGGTTTTACAATGCCTGTCGTACTATGTTTTTGGCACCATGCATACCATACAATTTGGCCGCGAAGCATATTCTGGCGGTCGTAAATGATACGCTGTTCGTGGGTTATTCTTGTTCCAGCAGGCTCAGGCTATTGTCCAGCGCGGATTCTTGTTGCTGAGGGGACAACCGGGATTCCCGCTCCCACTCTGGCACTTCCTTGACCACCCGGGCCACAATGCACCGGGCGGAGTTAAAGTGACACACCGATTCGATTTTATGCAGGTAATGCTCTTCGATAAATGGCCCCAGCAGTTGCAAACAGATCGGCTGGGTCACCTGCAGTAGATCGTCGCGGGAACACATTTCACGGGCCAGATCGCGAATCCCAAAATGCGCTTTCATTCGCTCGTTAAATGGCGTTCGTTGGGGCCAGCCCAGGGCTAAAATGCGCACACCCGCCAATTCCCGCTGGCTGGACAGCGGCCCCATCGCCTCATACGGAAAGCAACTGGACCAGCAGACAAACAGGCGTTCCTGCTGGTTGTCGGCTTTCATGGCGGTCAGCACTTCCTGGTACAACCGTCGTTCTTTGATCCTTTCTCGCCCTCGCCGATATTGCGTATAGACATGCACCGTCAGGCCCACGATCACCAGTCCGACCAGGCAATTTGCCAGAACACGGTAGGGTTGCAGGCTCATTCCGCGCTTGGCGGTCGAGTGGGTTTCTCCCCAGCGAATCCACAGCCACAAGCGGGGCTTTCCTTGCGCATAAAACCGCGTTCGCCAATGGGAGTAAAACAAGGTCACGCAAATGGGAAACGCCAAGATGGGCAAAAATACCCGCGGCGGGGGAGTTTTACGAAAGACAATCAAATAGCATAACAGGGCCACCGCCATTCCCGCGGCCGCGGCGATAACCACAAAATTCATCCGCCGCCGCTCGACAAAAAATAGCGCTAGCGGCCAGGCCAACAAGAGTCCCTGCGTCGTGCGATGATGAAAAATTTCATAAATTCCTTCCCACACGGTGATCCATGTGGCCCGTTCCGCCTGCCAGGGATACGCGGCCAGCAACTTTTGCAAATTTTCCTTGCTATAGATCACGGGATCATCGTAAAACCAACACATCATCATGCTAAAATCGGCTTGGGACCAATTTACCGTCTGAAACACATGTTCCGTTTCGGGCGTGTAGCGCACCCAGCCTTCGTCATTAAATTTGACCCGCAGTTGATTGTACTGATAAAACGACGCCCAGCCCGCGTCCTGGGCGTAGTACCACTGATGGTAGCGCTCGGCGGCTAACACACCCAGCGTGGCCAAGCCCAACACGGCGCAGGTTACCGCCGTGGTAACAAGCCAGCGTCGTTGGCGCAGCCCCGCCAAGAGTAATACCGGCGCGGCCAAGGCCAAAACAAGGAAAAACGCGTCCAACCGCACCAAGCCACTCATCATCAAGCCACCCGCTGCAAGCAGCGACAAGATCCAGGGGCGTAACCGGTTCCCAGCGCGAAATTTGCCTGCAGCGGGATGGGCAGGCGAAACAGCTCCCCATTCACGCTGCGCGGCCAGCAGCAACAGAGCGCCCCCCGCGCCAATCAGGTAACCCGTGGTGGTAAATTGCACGTTATTGAGGAAGTATAAGCCCCCCGTGGCAAAATAAAGCCAAAAAATCCCCATGCGCAAGCGCGTGTAGCGCTGGCTGATGATCGCATATAACAAAGCGCTATTGGCCAGCCAGTGCAGGCCGTATAAATACATTCCGTACCAGGGCAAATGAGGCAGCGTCTGGTAACAAAACTTCAGCGCGCGGCCGATCAGCACGTTGGTAAACACCAGATGCTCGTCCGGGGCCAGGGCGATCCCCTTGCCTGAGGCGATCATATTCATGACCGCGTCATCGTTGGTGTCAAACCCCGGCACAAACACGGCAAACACCAAGCCCAACAAAATCGCCACATGCGTTAGCGAAAAACTGGCCGGCGACCGCCGGGCCCACCGCTCACAAGAGGCCCAGCCCGAGCGGCCGTAGCCGCGGAGTCGCGCGGCCCAGGGATACGGGTTGGACGTATTGACGGGCGGATCGATTTCGGCGCGACGACCAAAGGGACGTCGCAAGCGCGGGGGACGAAGGGCGGGGCTGTCAACAACAGTGGACACGCGGGATTTGCCGGAGAAAAATTTGCCCAAATGATGAAACGGGGCGAAATATAACTCAAACCGGCGGCATTGACCTAGAGCAGTTGCGCGGAAACGCGCAAGCAATGCTAGCTGATAGCGTAAATTGGAAACCGATTGTGTGACTTAGACTGAAAAAAACATCAGCCCAGGGAAATATAACGCCGCTCTATGAAAATAAAATGACTTCGCAATTTATAGACGCGGCCTAGTCCCACCACCACGACGCCGCCGCTTGGGGGCGGGTGTGGCCATGGTATTTGTGCTCATTGTGCAAAAAGCCCTTGGTCTCGGTAAAGAGATTGTCCGGATCAGCTAGCTTGGCGAGATCGACCCGCACCCCGCCGCTAATTCCCACAATGACTTGCTTCTTATTGACCACGCGGTGATTCACCACGGATTCCACCCACGCGGGGGCCACATCGCGTTGTGGTTGATAGGAACCCTCCGCGCCAAAGCAGGTCATATGCCACTCCGCCCGCTGGTCCAGGTCGTGTTGCTGCACAATCGCCCCCAATAGCGCCAGGTCAAACAAATTTCGCAAATCGGCATACACGGGATACTTTTGGGCGAGTTGCTCAAATTTGGCGGTAAAACTGCTGGTGAATTGGCGGTTTTGGTCGGTGGCGTTTCCCGTGTGCTGGCGCGTGCCGTCCGGGTCCAACAGTTCATTCTCGCTGAGGACCTGCACCCCCTGACCGCGAATGGCAAAAGCCTGTCCATCCACCGACCGCACCACTTTTTGATAATTCACGGCAAACCACCAGCGCAAGACCTCTAGCGGGGGGGCGCTTTCGCCCGGAGCGACACGTATCGCGTCCAAATAGTTCGTCACGCCCAGGACACCGGGTTCCAGTCCGATCCCGACCAGTTTCATGCGATAATCGGCCTCTACCAGCACCCGGGCCGCGCGGGTGCGGGGATCCAAGCCGTAAATTTCGATTTTTTGCCTCCCTAACTGTTGGCGGATTTGTTCCACCCAGGCGTCGCGGGCTTGTTTGCCGGGAGGAAGCGGTTTTTGGGTGGACGCGGTCAAAAATTCTTGCGTGGCGGCCAGGCGCTCTTTGGTGGGTGTGATGGAACAGCCAAAGATGGCGTTTTCTTGACTGAGCATGTGACGCAGGATCACCACGAGATCATCCAAATGCAACACAGGAGCTCCGGTGCGGGTGCTCAGGCAGCGGCCTTCCGGATCGCGCCGCCAACCCGCGGCGGGACCGGCAATGACAATATCCCGCTGTTGGGGATAAACAAAGATGTACTGAATTCGTTCTAGACCGGCCAGATAACGCAGATCGTCGGTCAAGGGGCGTCCCTCGGCCAAGGCGCGTTGCACGGCGGCTTCGAGTCGGACTAGGGAGATTTTGCGCAGGGCGCTCGGTTGTTCGATGGTGCCGCGCGGTTGTTGATTTTCTGTTTGAATTTTTTGTTGCAGGGCCGCCAATTGGGCCGTATCGTCCAACGTGGTGCGGCGTACTAGCAAACCCGTGGGATCGCAATAGACTCCCCCTTCAAATCCCTGGACATCTCCTTGGCCGCCATTTATTTTCCAGGTGTCGGGGGCGACGGTATTGGTGATCAAGTCAATCAACGCGTCAAAATCCGCCTCGGCTCCGCCGGTATTTCCCGCGGCATCGTTGTTGTTGATTTCAGTCGCGGTCTCCACCGGCAAATAGTGTGCGGGACGGGAGGGACCAATTTCGCGCAGCATTTGTACGCGAACGATATCGCTGGAAAGCTCAAAGGCGGTTCCGATCGCCGCGTTCCGTCCCCCCGCGGCGGCCTGCGCCGTCGCGATCCGAGTGATGGCCGCATCGCGCTCCGATGGCGATGATATCTTTCGCGCTTGGGCCAGGGCCAGGGAGAACTCTCCCGCCGCCAGATGATCCGCAATGGTATCGCCAGAGCTGGTCACGGCAGGGGGGCGATCCGCCCCGACTAACGGGGAATTTACCGCCGGTCCGCTGAAAAATACCAAGAGCGCCAGCATACTCGCGATCGCACCGAAGATCGGACCAAATTGCCTCTCGCGCATCGCACACCTCTTTAAAAGAAGATACTAGAATAGTCGCGCCTGTTCCGGGGCGCATCTCTAACCTAAGAGCGCAATATCGCGCGCGGGAGAGGGACTGTCAAGCAAATCCGGCTAGAGATGATTAAAGCTATGATTTTTGCCGCAATACGCTAGTTCTTTTACTAACCAGTGGGGGCGATTGACTAGCGCAAGGGGATCGTGGGGGGAAGTTTTCATTTGCCGGGCTGGGAATTTAGCACGCCGGCTTTTTGCAAAAAAGTTTCGATATCTCCCCACGCCGCCATCACGTTGGGGGGGTGGTCGTTATGGCCTCGATCAGTCCAACTAATAAACGTCGCGGCGGAATTAGCGGCGGCCAGGGCAGCACCATGCTCATGGGGAACAGTCCAATCAAGTTTGCCGTGCAGAATCAACAGGGGCTTTTGCCATGTGGAAACTGTGGCAAGATTGTCAAAACGCTCGCTACACAGGGCCCCCGGCAACCAATAGCGCCCCGCCATATCAATCAAGCTGGTATAGGTTGATTCCAAGATCAGCGCCGCCAGCGGCCGCTCCCGCGCGAGCGCGCAAGCCGCGCCGCCGCCCATGGATCGTCCATGCGCGACGACCCGCGTCGGATCCACATCCGGCCGCTTGATCAGTTGATCATAGGCCGCGACGGCGTTGGCGGAGATGGTCGCCTCGCACGGTTCGCCGCTGGAGCGGCCATAGTCGGGATATTCGACCAGCGCGACCCCGCAACCCCAGCTGCGGTAGGTTTGCAATAGCGTGGGCCAATCGTCAATTAACTCGCCATTGCCATGAAAATAGATAACCAGCGGCGCGCTGGCGGAGGGAACCACCTGCTTTTTTTCCGGGGAGGTGGCGCTTACAGGATGGATGGCGGCGGGTGGGTTAACGATCTTATTTGGCATCAACGGGGGCAGATACCAAACTTCGACTTTAGCGCCGTCCCGTTCCAACCAAAAAATTTCCCGCCCGGTATGATCCGCAAGCGGTTCGTTTGCCGACCGATGCCGACCGGGAAACATAATATGTCGCTGGGAAACGTACATTACGACCACATAAGATCCATACAGCAATCCCAAGAGAATTCCCCATCCCAGCCATCTGCGGGGAATAAATCGTGTTTTGGATTTGGCGTTTTGTGGCATGGTAAATACGTCTAAAATAGAAATTAGTTTCGGCTTTAATCCGCCGCGCCCAATCCTGTGGCGTGTAAAATTTATCCTGGGTGCCGCTTTGCGTACTTGCGATAAATCGCGGGATTATCCCCGCGATATTCCCGAGGGGCTTTCTTCTAGCTCATCATTGTAGTCTTCTCCCAACACGTCCTCCGCCAGCACGTCATCAAGGCTGTCATCCAGCAATTCCGGTTCTTCCTCGCTAATCATTTCCCGCAACTCCGGTTGCATCAGGTCGGCCGCGCTGTAGGTCCGCTCCTCCCGCCGACGCAAGTAGAGCTTGATCGGCACTTCGCCAAACGGCAGGTTATCCCGAAACACGCCCAAGAGATACCGCCGATACGTGGGCATGATCGCCAGGGGGTCGTTGCAAAAGAGCACGATGGTGGGGGGAGCGGCGTCCACCTGGGTGGCGTAGTAAATCTTGAGCCGTTTGTTTTTGACGATAGGGGGGGGATTTTGCTTGAGCGCGGCTTTGATCACGCGGTTTAGCTCGCCGGTGCTGACCCGCGCTTGGGTTTGCTTAAAAAGCATTTGCGCGTGATTGATCAGCGCCTTCATGTTCTTGCCGGTTTTTCCGGTGATAAACGCGATCGGCACGTGATGCATCGAGCGAAACGTGTCGCGCAAATACGTGACCCATTTCTCCGTGGGCAACTCGCCGTGCAGCAGGTCCCACTTATTCACCACAAAGATGCAAGGCTTGTAATTTTCCTCGATATAGTCGCATAGTTGTTTGTCAACCTTGCTAATCGGCTGCATCGGATCAAAAAACAAAAACACGATATCCGCGCGGCGAATGCTGCGTTCGGCGCGGTGCTTGCTGTAAAAGTCGATATCGGTGGTGACGCTTTTGCGGCGGCGCAACCCCGGGGTGTCGATCGCCACAAAGGTTTTGCCATCCAGTTCAAACCGCACATCAATGCTGTCGCGCGTGGTCCCCGCGATCTCGCTCACTATGACGCGCTCCGCCTGCGCCAAGGTATTGATAAATGTGCTTTTGCCCACATTGCGGCGGCCCACAATCGCCAGTTTCATATCGACATCGGCGGGTTGGCCATCCCCCGCCGTGGGTTCCGGCAGCCGCTGGACAATCATGCTTAGCAGTTCGCGGCGGTTGCGGTTTTGCAGCGTGCTGACCCGGATCAATTTTCCGCGGCCTAGCTTATAAAATTCGTCCGCCTGCGTGTCATAAGTGTCATCGTCGGTTTTGTTGGCGACCAGGATTGTCGGGACATCGATATAGCGGAGCCGCTTGGCCACGTCATAATCAGCCGGAGTCAACCCCGTCCGGGTATCCACCACAAACAAAATCACCGCCGCGGATTCGAGCGCGGCGTCAATCTGGCTTTCCACGGCCTCATTAAGATTGTCCGGGTCGTCAAATCCCATCCCCCCGGTGTCCACAATTTCAAAAAAGCGGTCATCCTCGCATAATAAATAGGTCAAACGATCGCGCGTCACCCCCGCCGTCTGATCCACAATGGCTAGCCGCTTGTGCGCTAACCAGTTGAACAGACTTGACTTGCCGACATTTGGCCGGCCAACGATGACGACTTGGGGAACTGCCATAAAAAAATCAGGAAATATCAAATCCGTGCGCTAACGTAAATTTAACTATTATTGTAGTCTAATTGCCCCGGGATTTTTGGGATAGGTGGTTCCAGGCATGGCTAGAATCTCCTAAGTCAAAATCACGCCATGAGTTAAGTTGCCGCAACCTGGTTGGGCCTTGCCCAATCGCCCGAAAACCATCACACTGCCAGTTCGCCCGGCGGCATGTATTCTTTGGGATAAACTTAGCCTGAACGGGTATTTTTTTTGTTACAGGAGCAGCTCCTTATGGAGGCGGGAATCGTCGGTTTGCCAAATGTGGGTAAAAGCACGCTATTTAACGTGCTTACCAGCAGTCAAGCGGCCCAGGCCGCCAACTATCCCTTTTGTACGATTGAACCAAATGAAGGGATCGTCAGCGTGCCGGATCCGCGGCTAGATCGGATTGCCGCCTTGATCCAACCCCAACGCATCGTTCCCGCCATGCTCAAGCTGGTGGATATCGCGGGTATCGTCAAAGGGGCCAGCGAAGGGCAGGGCCTGGGTAACAAATTTCTTAGCCATATCCGCGAAGTTGACGCTATTTTGCAGGTGGTTCGCTGTTTTGACGATCCCGATGTCACGCACGTCGCGGGCAAGGTGGACCCGCTGTCAGATATCGAAACGATCGAAATGGAGCTAATGCTGGCGGATTTGCAATCGATTGAGACATCCTTGCCAAAGGCGCAGCGGGCCGCCAAAGGAGGGGACAAAGAGTTAAAACTCAAGGCCGACGCCCTAGAAATCTGCCAAAAGCAACTCGCCGAAGGATTGCCCCTGCGGACATTAAAGCTAGAGGAAACACTTCGCGCGGCGGTAAAAAGCTACGGCTTTATGACGGATAAACCAATTTTGTTTGTCGCGAATGTGGACGAAAACGACCTGCACGGCACGGGACCCCTGGCCCAGAAAGTCCGCGATTACGCGGCGAACCATGGCGCCAATGTGGTTCCGGTTTGCGCCAAGTTGGAGGCCGAAATTGCCGAACTAGCCCCCGCGGATCGGGCGGAAATGCTGGAATCCGTCGGCCTGACCGAGCCAGCGCTCAGTGTACTAGCGCGCGAGGCTTACCGCACGCTGGGCCTGCAAAGCTACTTTACCGCGGGAGAAAAGGAAGTTCGCGCCTGGACGATTCCCATCGGAGCAACAGCACCGCAGGCGGCCGGGGTGATTCATACGGACTTTGAAAAAGGCTTTATCCGGGCCGAAGTCTACAGTTTACCCGATTTGGAAACCTATAAAACCGAAAAAGACCTGCGCGCCGCGGGAAAACTACGGACCGAAGGGAAAGGGTACGTAATGGCTGACGGCGATATTTGTCATTTCTTATTTAATGTGTAACACCCGCCGTCAGGGCCGCGGCTAGGAAATTTACCATATTCGAGGCAGGCTTAACTCATTACCTGGAAATAATTTGCGGCAAACCTTTTTTCCGGCAATTGCCGGGATGTCGGTAAATTGGGTGGTGAACGCTTGGTTTGAGTAACTTTAACGATTACATAAACTCTATTGCAGTCTCATCTTAAAGCAAAAATCGCGCACCCCGGTGGGTGACTTTTGGCTTGCATTTGGCAACAAAACGGCGTAATGTAAAAATTTGGTTGATAGCCCGAGACCATATTTTTACTCTATTTTGACAATTGCGTTGAGCGGTCTCATTCATCATTCGCATGCAAGACATTTTACTTTATTACCAGCAAATCACTCCGACGACTTGGATTTACTTGTCGTCGTTGCTCACGATTAGCTTGTATTTTAAATTCAATCGCGTCTGGAGCTTAAGAAATTTTGACCTCCTGGCGTTAATTTGTTTCGCCCCGGGTTTGGTCTTGGTTGATTCGGGCAAAAAACTCGCCCGCGCCGATATCGAATTAATCGGCTACATCTGGATCTTTGCGGTCATTGGCGTGTTTTGCCTACGGATGCTGCTTGACCCCATGATGGTCCGTCGTCCGCTTTTGGAACCAAATATGACCCTCGGCGGGATGACATTTTTAGCCGCTTCATTATTAGTATTTCTCATAGCAAAAATTCTGACCGTGGGACCTGACGAGCTGGGTGATAAAAATTTGGCAAAGCCCGCCAGCCCGGCTCCTGCTATCGTCGCAAAAGCAGACATAACCGATCTGGGCACTGCCGCGGATTTAGCCAAAAGCAATCTGCCGGAGGAAAATAAGCGGCCATCCGCACCGCCCGTCTCAAGTGCAGTTCCCCCGACGGCTGCGGTGGAATCACCCCCTCAACAACCATTGGAAAAACCAGCGGCCTCTAGCGATGTGGCAGCGGTAAAAATTCCGCCAAAGAATGACCTTCCATCCCAAACCGAAAAATCCACGCAAGATATAGCAAATCCGGTTGGGGCCAATGCTCAAGGGGCGGATGCATTAGTGACGGCCGATCCGTTAGCAATCGCCAAAAGCGAAGCCGATCCCTATGAGCAAGCCAAAAATTCCATCAGCGAAGAAGCCAAACTAAGCCAAAGTGGGCCTGGATTTTGGTTATTTCGGGTGATTCCCGACATTGCCACCCCCATTTTTACCGATCAATCCGAAAACGCCAGCAAGTCCGTACAACAACAAAGCGAAGCCCGCAATATTGCGGCCGCCCGCACGCTTTCAATCTTTGGTCTGTTGGCGGTGGTGGCGGGGATTGTGGTGATTGGATATCAGCACTTTGGCAATCTTACGACCGGGATCGCCGCCGCGCTCTTGTACATGCTGTTACCCTATTCCGCGTTTTATATCTTGTTTGTAAAGCATATTTTGCCCGCCGCCATTCTCACCTGGGCGATTGTAGTTTATCGCCGCCCCTTGTTGGCCGGATTGATGCTGGGGATGGCCAGCGGCATGGTTTATTATCCGATCTTTTTATTGCCGTTGTGGGTGTCGTTTTATTGGCAGCGGGGATTGTGGCGATTTGTGGGGGGGGTGCTGGCGTCGATGGCGTTGTTAATGTTGATCACGGCGTTTTATGCCAGCGGCGTGGATGACTTTTCCAGTAAAATCCGCCTGATGTTGGGATTTATTTTTCCCACGGAGCAACCGGAAGGTTTTTGGGGAGTGATTGAGCTAAAATATCGCGTCTATCGCATTACTATCTTAGCCGCGCACATCGCGCTGTGTGGCAGTTTTGCCATCTGGCCCGCGCAAAAGAATTTGGGGACGCTCTTAAGCTGTTCGGCGGCGGTCATGCTCAGCACGCAATTTTGGGCGGCGTTTGGCGGCGCGGTCTCGATGGCTTGGTTTTTGCCGCTGCTGTTGCTGACAATCTTCCGTCCCAATTTGGAGGATCGGATCGCGTTGTCGGTCCTAGGCGAGGGGAAATGGCTGACGCGGCGAAGCGTACCGGGAATTCTCAGCCAGGCTGCGTAACCATGGGCCATTTTTCGATATAAAAGTTTTTGCTAGTGCTAGCCCGGGTTGCTTCCAGCAAACATAATTGAAAATCCATGTAACTAGATGTTATTTGTTAGAGGAAATCATCGGTAGCTTTGCAACCCACCTCCCTCCCGCCCCCCCTTGCGCTGGCGCTAGCGGGTAACAGTTTTAGCCCCGCCTTTTCGCCGCTGGTCCCCATGCTCTCCGCCGTAATTCCCGTTTATAACGAAGTCGAGAGCCTGGAACCCTTGTACGGGGAATTGGCCGCGGTCGCGCGGGATCAGCAACTCGAATTAGAGATTGTGTTTATTGATGATGGCTCCACGGATGGTTCATGGCGGGTCATAGAGGAACTGGCGTTGCGGGACGCGCGGGTGCGGGGGATTCGCTTTCGCCGCAACTTTGGCAAGGCGGCCGCGCTGTCGGCGGGCTTTGCCGCGGCGCGGGGCGAATTTGTGCAAACCTTGGATGCCGATTTGCAGGACGACCCGCGCGAGATACCTCGGTTTTTGAGCGCCCTCGAGACCGGCTTGGACGTGGTTAGCGGTTATAAGCAAATTCGTCACGATCCCTGGCACAAGGTCGGACCCTCCCGCGTGTTTAATGCCCTTGTTAGTTGGTTGACGGGGGTTAAGCTGCATGACCATAACTGCGGCATGAAATGCTACCGCCGCGAAGTCCTGGGAGAAGTCCGCTTGTACGGCGAATTGCACCGCTTTGTCCCCGTATTAGCCGCGGCCCGCGGCTTCAAAGTGGGAGAGATCGTCATCCAGCACCGCGCGCGAAAATTCGGCGCGTCCAAATACGGCTTTAATCGCTTTATCAAGGGATTTTTAGACTTATTGACTGTTAAATTTTTGACCGGCTACGGTCAACGCCCGCAACATTTACTGGGGACGATCGGACTTATTTCCTTTGGGTTGGGACTGCTGGGGTTGGTGGGTTTGGCGTTGGGCTGGTCGTATGACCAAATCTGGGGCGGGGCGGGGCAAATCCAGCCATTGCACCAGCGTCCCCTGCTGATGTACAGCATGTGCGCCTTTTTGTTTGGGGCGCAGGTCCTGATGACTGGTTTATTGGCGGAATTGCTGACCGCCTATTATGGGCCAGATCACACCGCCTATAGCGTGGCGGAACGGACGATGGCGCCCCCGGATGACACCTCCCCGGGGCAACCCGCCGGGTCCATCCGGCCCCAACATCCCGCGCGGGTAACTCTCTAAGGCGTAGGATCACATCCCGGGGGATAACCATGCAGCCATCTTCTCTCTTGGATTCCCCCGCGGCATTTCGCCGCGCGATTTACGCGCTTTTGATTGGTATCGCGGCCGCGCAATGGCTGGGGCGAATCATGGCGGTCAATTCATTGGATGTGATCGGGCTGGAACGGGACCTCAACAATCCCTCCAATCTGGCCAAGCGGGTCGAAAGCACCCGTAAAAACTGGCAATCCCGCGGAATTCCCTTTTCCGAGGAGCAGCTCCTCGCTACTGTAAAGCAATCCGTGCAACTGCAACGCCCGTTTCTAAGCGGTAATGACCGCAGCCGCTGGCTGACCGTCCGGGCGCTCGTGGAAGGGGGAACCTATGAGATTGATGAATACTTTCAGCAGCCCGGTTGGGATTCGATCGACATTGTGTGCAAGCCCAACGCGGCGGGAGAGTTGCGGTTTTACTCCAGTAAACCGCCATTCATGGCCACGGTTATCGCGGGTCAATATTGGCTACTACACAAGTTAACCGGCTGGACCCTGGGGGATCATCCCTACGAGCTAGGCCGAATCATGTTGATCACGACCAACATCCTCCCCGCCGTGATTGCGTGGTGGCTGTTGGCCTTGCTAATTGATCGCTGGGCTATCAGTGACTGGGCCAAAATCGCCCTAGTCGCCGGGCTTTGCTTTGCCACCATGCTCACGCCTTTTATGATCGCGCTCAATAACCATTTGTGGGGCGCCGCCAGCGCGGTTTACGCCATCTGGTGTTGGCAGGGACTCTTTTTATCCGGCACGCAAAATACTCTCCCCCGGATGTTGTGGCTAGCCTTTTGGACCGGTCTTTGGGCCGGTGTGTGTGTTACCTGCGAACTGCCCGCCGCGGCTTTTTTGGGGTTATTACTGTTACTTTTGCTTTGGCAATTTGGCCTCCGCGCGGCTCTTGCGGCGACGGCGGGAGCCGTGTTTGTTTTGGCAATGACGTTAGGATTAAATTATTTGGCGATAGGGACGCTCAAACCGGCCTATGCATTTGGGGCGGGTGATGCCCGCAATAGTCGATTATCTGCCGCAGCCGATCAAAACCCGGATCCTGCCCCGGACAGTGCCAAAACCTTCAAACGCGATCCCGCGGCCAATCCCAGCTCTTGGGCCCCATTATCGGTCACGGCCCCTAATCCTGCGAATTGGTACGATTATAAATACACCCGTAAAATTGACGGGAAAGAGGTTAAAAGCTACTGGCTGGCTCCTAATAATCCCATTGATCAAGGAGAGCCGCATGTCGGCGTGTATGCATTTCACGCGTTGGCGGGGCATCACGGTCTGTTTTCACTGACACCGCTGTTGTTATTAACGGTGCCGGGGTTAATCATCTGGCTTCGTCACGGCACCCCGGAACAGCGGCAATTTGCCCTACTTATCAGCGCGGTTAGTGTTATTTGCACCGGTTATTTTATTTTCGGGATGAATCAGGCCCAGCGGAATTACGGGGGCAACACAACTGCCTTTCGTTGGTTATTGTGGTTGCAGCCGCTGTGGATCATCGCGGCAATTCCCGCGACCGATTGGCTGGCGGGCCGCCGTTGGGGCCGCTTCGGTTTTTTGGTTTTGCTGGCCCTGTCTGTCTTCTCCGCCAGTTACCCAACCTGGAATCCCTGGGTACAACCCTGGTTATGGAATGCCATGCAATATTGGGGCTGGCCGACGATGTCTCTAGCGGCATGAGGATGTCAGCCGCTTTGGGATTTTAGTTCTGATGGGTTGTTTTTGGCACTCCCATGCGAAACATGAGAACCGTCAGCCAGGACAAGCTTGCGTGAAACCGCAGAAAATCGCGGGAGTTCGCTGTATCAAGGTTCTTATTATGTTTTTTGACTCTTTCCATCTCTAATTTTATGCAACTTTTAATAAATTCATGCATGGATTTGAACTATTGGTGGGTGCACACCCCGGCGAAGATAAATATCACACTAGAAGTTTTGGGTAAAAGAGCCGATGGCTATCATGGCATTCGCAGCTTAATGTTGCCGATTGCTCTTTATGACACACTCCGGTTGGACATCCCCCCCCGATTGGCAAATGAGAACAATTCTCAATTGCAGTTGGATTGTTATTGGTCGGAGCAATTCTTTACGGGGCGAAAATTGGATTGTTACGACACGAAAACAAGCGATTCATCACTGCCGGGAAGAGAAAGCTTACCCACGGATCATCATAATTTGGTTTACCGCGCGGTGGAGTTATTGCGAAAAAAAACCGGTTTTTTGCAGGATTTGCGGTTAACGCTATGTAAGCGCATCCCCACCCAGGCGGGTCTGGGGGGTGGTTCGAGCGATGCCGCCGCGGCGCTCGTGTTGGTGAACCAGGCCTGCCGGTTAGGGCTGGATTGCCGGACATTGCAGGAATGGGGGGCGGAAATTGGAAGCGATGTGCCGTTTTTTATTAGTCCCGAACCGGCGGTGGTGGAAGGACGCGGAGAAAAAAAGGTTTCCATTTCTGGCGTTCCTCGGTTACATTGGATTTTGATTAAGCCGCGTGTGGCATTATCCACCGCGGCCGTTTATCGGCGGTTTGAATTGATGGCGGGTGAACCGCGGGCGACAGTCG
This sequence comes from Pirellulales bacterium, assembly GCA_033762255.1. Taxonomy (NCBI): domain Bacteria; kingdom Pseudomonadati; phylum Planctomycetota; class Planctomycetia; order Pirellulales; species Pirellulales bacterium. Next base: position 157,781 of record JANRLT010000070.1, read on the forward strand.
ATTTTACCTCGGCGGCGACCGCGGCGCTCTTAACCGGTGATGTGTGCTTATTAGGCAAGAATATGCACAATGATCTGGAATCGGCGGCGCACGTATTGGCAGCAGAGATTGGCACAATCAAAGATGAATTGCGGCAGGCGGGTTGCATGACCCAATTGATGAGTGGCAGCGGTTCAAGTTTTTTTGGTCTGGCACGTTCGGCTCGTCACGCCAGGAAGATTGCGGGACGATTGCAAGCCCGTGGCTTGGGTCAGGTCTGGGCATTGCAGAACTGAATTGTGGGCGACCACTCTCATGATTGGATGGAGAGTGCCAATGGATATCACCGAAGTACGCATTAAACTAACCGAAGATAGCAGCGAGCGCTTGCAGGCGTTTTGCTCGATTACATTTGATCATTGCTTTGTCATTCGTGATCTCAAGATCATCGAGGGGACAAATGGCCCTTTCGTGGCCATGCCCAGCCGCAAATTGACGGCGCATTGTCCCCAATGTGGCTGTAAAAATCATTTGCGGGCTGGTTATTGCAATCAATGCGGGATGCGATTGCCCCCCGACCGCGTGGTAAAGGATGAGGATGGCCGGGCCAAGCTTTACGCCGACATCGCCCATCCCATCAATTCTGTCTGCCGAGAAATGATCCAAGAAAAAGTGGTGGCGGAATATTATTTGGAGTTGGAACGGGCCAAGCAGCCGGGCTATGTTTCGCGGTATGATGATTACGATTACGAGGATTTTCATCCCGCGCGCAACACCCATGCCCGCCATAATCCGCCGCATTACGCCAAATCCGCCGCGCCGGATAAACCCGCCCAGCATGCCCCCCGCGCGCCCCATGTCAAACACCAGCCCCCCCCCAGCGCCAATCATCATAACCACCCTCCCGCCGGTCAAGCGGGGGACTTTGGAGCGGGCATTTTTTAAGTTTGCTCTTAATTAGGTAATCCATCCTTTAATGCTCAGTCGCTAGCGCGGATCAAGGACTGAACGCGGATTGAGGGTGGTCAGTCGCAAGATATCCCCTGGCTCGAGCGACGTTTCGGTGGACAAACGCTTCGCCGCCAATGTCAATCCCACCGCCGACCCCACCAGATGCCCCCCGTCCGGCGACCGCGCGACCAGATCGGGACCGATCCGCAATTGCCAGCGGCCCAGCGTATAGTCTCCCGGTCCCAACCCCGCCGGGGCAATGGCGTCGCTGACCACGATCGCCCGGTCGATCCCAATCAGGCGGAGGTAATTTTCTAGCACAAAAAACGGCACATGCGCGCCGTCGGCAATCAGCGTGACCAAAAAGTGTTCGCGCAGGGCCAGGACGCGTTGAATGATGTTATCATGCCGGGGTAAGAGAGCCGGGCAGCCGTTTCCCAGGTGCGTAAAGAGGGTGCAGCCCGCTGCCGCGGCGGCGCGTAATTGCGCTCGACTGGCGTCCGTGTGTCCCGCCGCGACGCACACGTTCCGTTCTGCTAAAAAACGCGTTACGCGCAGTTGGTCATCCGCCTCGGGTGCCAGGGTCACCAGTCGGACCAGCCCGTTTCCCGCCACGAGCAGTTGTTCCATGCTGGAAACATCCGCTGGCAAAATCGCGTCGCGGGGGTGCGCGCCGCGGTAACCGTCGGCCGGATTCAAAAACGGCCCCTCCACATGCAATCCGATCAAACAATCTTGGATGTGGGGTAGTTCGCCATAATAGGCCGCCAGCCGCGCCAACCGCGCACACATCACGGGTACATGATCGGTGATAACCGTCGCCAAAAACTGTCCCACTCCATCCGCCACCAATTGCGCGCAGGCCAGTTCCATCTGCGCCGCGGTTAGTGTGTCACTATTGAAATCCACGCCGCCATAACCGTTAACTTGTAAATCGCAGGGAAGCATGGTTGTCCAAATTTTTGCCCCGTCAGAGTTTTAGTGTCGTCATCACACTCCGTGTGATGCATCAAACTGCAATGGCAGCGCAACCTTAGGGTAATGACCAATTAACACACCCTCTCACGGAGTGAGAGGAGTACAATTCGTCGCCAGTTGCGCGGCGGTCAGTGTGTTAAGGAGCAGCATGGCCACGGTCAGCGGCCCAACGCCTCCGGGGACCGGGGTAATGGCTCCAGCAACCTGTTGTACCGCGTCAAAGTCCACGTCGCCGCATAGCTTGCCCATGGCATCCCGATTGATCCCCACATCGATGACGGTCGCCCCGGGGCGCACCATTTCCGCTGTCACATACCGCGGCTGGCCAATCGCCGCTACCAAGATTTCCGCCTCGCGCGTGTGCCAGGCGACTTCCCGCGTTCGGCTATGGCAGACGGTGACCGTGGCATCGGCCCCTTTTTGCAACAGCATATTAGCCAGCGGCTTACCCACGATGTCGCTACGACCCAGGATCACGACCCGCCGACCCGTCAGAGAAATACCCGATCGCTGGCAAAGTTCTAACACCCCCCGGGGGGTACAAGGAAGAAACCGGGGTCGTCCCTGCACCAACAAGCCGACATTTTCCGCGTGAAACGCATCCACGTCTTTACGCGGGTCAATGGCGTCCAACACCCGCGTGGTGTCGATATGCGCGGGAAGGGGCAACTGCACCAAGATTCCATGCGTGGCGGGCTGATCGGCCGCGGGCTGGTTCAGGCGATAAATCAATTCCAATAATTCCGCGGTTGTGGTGGACTGCGGCAGGGTGTACAGTCTTCCCCGCATCCCCACTTTTTCACACGCCAGGGCTTTATTGCGCACATAGACCTGGCTGGCGGGATTTTCCCCCACCAGCACCACATCCAGCGCGGGGACTACTTTCGTGCGCGTGACAAATTCGGCAACCTGGCCAGCCAGTTCCGCCTGAATTTGCGCCGCACAGGCTTTGCCATCAAGAATCCGGGCCGTCATTGTTCGCCAATCCCTTTATATCGCGGGCGGGGTTTATCCCATGAGCCGATTTGTAGTAGAATTCTACCATGCCCGCCATGCAACTGGGAATCGCCTTATCGTCTTTGGGAATGCCGCTGAAGCACGCGCTGCCACTGTGCGCGCATTGGCAACTTTTGTTCGTAGAACTCGACCTGCGCCGGCAGTTTCAACCCGCTGACTTTGGGCCGAGCGCGATTCGCCAATTTCGCAAGTTATTGGCCGATTACAACGTTCGTGTCGGCCAAGTAAGCTATCCCACCCGCCGAGGTTTTGGCGAATCGGCCGACCTAGAGGCCCGCTGCGCCGGTATACGCGCCGCGATCAAATTCGCCGCCGCCCTGAACTGTCGACAGATTAGCACCCAAATCGGTCCCCTCCCCGCGGAATACACCACTGGCGGCGGTCGCCTGTTGGTGGATGTCCTTACCGACCTGGGTCGCTTTGCCGATCACTTGGGCGTGCAAATTTGTGCCCAATCCGTGGGACAACCCGTGGCGGATTGGCAACAATTGCTGAGAAATATACCAGAAGGCTTGCTGGCGATCGATTTTTGTCCGGCGCAACTGCTGGCGGAAGGGATTGACCCCGTGGAGTGGCTGGCCTCCGTGTCCACGGCGATTCGGCTGGTGCGGTTGCAAGACGCCACACGAGGTTTTGGCCGGGGAAGGGGGCAACTGCTCCCCCTGGGGACAGGCAATGTTCCGTGGCCGGAGCTGTTGGGAACGTTGCAAGAGCACAATTATCGCGGTGGCTTTATGCTGGATCTGTCAGGCAGTACAGACCCCGAGCCAGCCCTGGAACAAGCGGTGACATACATCCGCGCGCTCTAAAGGGTTTCTTCCGCTAATTTTTCCATAGAACAACAACCACTAACGGCAACGGCGGTTTCTATTTTAACAAGCCAGGGGCCGCGCCTTGATTCGCTTGGCGTATCGGGTCGGAGGGAAGTGTGGCCATGGGGCCATTTGGCGGAGTGGTGGATGGGGGTGTGTTCGCGGCGGGTTGCTGCGCGGTGACGGTTGTGGTCGTTGCCGGAAAGGTAGTTGCGGTGGTGGTCGCGGGTGGCGTTGTCCCCAGGGTGGCGGGGGCGGTCCCCGCCGCGGGGGGCACATAATTTGGGTCGCTGCGGCGTTCAATTTCGGCCGCGATCGCCTGCTGCTTATGCTCTAAATCGGTTTTGTTCTCAAAATCCATCAGTAGCGGTTCTTCGCCGGGAAACACTTGCAGGGCCATGCCGGCGATTCGCCATCCTTGCTCGGTGGTGCGCAACGCCCACAGCACTTGCTGCTTTTCCATCGCAGGGTCGCTTTTATCAACGTATTCACAGCCGACGTGGGCGACCATCCCTTTGTCGGTTTGCAAAAATTGCACGGCCTTGATGCTGTATTCCAGCCCCGGACTGCTGGGAGGGTTAATGTCCAACGAGGTTTGCTGAATCGTTTGGCGAGCCGTGGGAGTGATGAGGGCGTCGGCGGCGGATTTGTTGCCGGATTTGACCGCGGCCATGAATTCCAAGACGATTTGATCCGCGGTCTTGCCATCGGCAGTTGTCGTGCTAGCAGTGCCCGATTGCTGGGTAGCGGCGACGGGAGGGGTATTTTCGGCGGACCCGCAACCCACCAGACTTAGCAGTCCGCAGCAACTCCCCACGAGCAAGAAAATCCTGGAAAACATGGCCATTCCCCACGCAGTAAAGGCAAAATAGCGGCATGATCCAAATAGCCGCCAAGCGCAGCGCGACGTCATGCCGCGCCGTCAACACGGGGAGCGAGATTACTGGAATTTACCCAGCGACGTCAAGGTCAGAAATGCCAGCAAAGCATAGTGTATTTATGTCACTACGTGTGATGAATCGATTAGCGGTAAAAGTTTTAGCCGCTTAGAGATTACCGATTGTCGTTTTCCCCTCACGGAGTGAGAGGAGGACAATGTAGCCCGCATACTCCGTGTACGGAAAAGCTAGCGGTGCCGAAAGATCATCGATCCGCGTGTCAATTTCCCCTCCTAGCACACTTGGTTCATCAACCGCCAATGCCATCGGCGGCGTTGTTCCTCTCACGGAGTGAGAGGAGGACAATTCCGCTACTTACTCGATAAATTTTTTGATCAAAAACGCCTTATCCACGTTGTGGTTTTGGCCACGTTCAAAGGCGACGGGGCGGCTGCGGTCGATAATCGCAAATCCGCGATGGCGCGTGATCTCTCCCGTGTCGCTCCCCAGCTCTTGGCCGATCAAAAACGCCGGCGCTTGCGGGTCACCCGTGGTGTTGCCATTGGGCGTTACTTCAAAGTAACCGACTGTGACCCAAATGGCGTACACATTGGACCGGGTGGTGACCAGATTTGAAATGCGCTCCATATTTTGGGTCGCCAGGGGGTAATGCTGCGTGGGATTGCGGTACTCGTCCGTGGCCAGGGATTGCTCGGGACCAAATAGCAGCGTGGCGCCATCTGGTTGGCCGTTGACGTCGGGCTTGGTCCGCAACAGCGTCACATCCAGCGGATTGAGCGGCGCGTTCCCGGGTTTGGTCGTGCTATAGTTGGGGATCACCAGCGCGTTTTCATTAGCCGAGCGGAACGGATTGCCAAATTTGGTGATGGGATTGGCGGCGGCATGTCCCCGACGCGAACTGACCAAATCTGCAAACGTGCCGCCGTATTTGCCCCGCGTGGGATCATTCCAGCCGTTCATCACGGCATCCCACGCGCGCTGGTTGTTGACCGTGTTGATGTTCACACGGCCCGGCTCGCGAAAATGCGAAAAACTGTGAAACGGTGGACGAAAACGATTGAGCGGGGACGTCGGGGGGATCACCGCCGCGCCGCTGGTCCCGCCGGGATTCAGCCAATCCTCATTTCCCGCAAAGCGCGGGGCCGTCGCCACCCAATCTAAAATCCGATAAAAACCGTGGGCCTGTTGGTTAGGCGCTGTGGCGGGCTTGGTCGCAAAAAAGTTCAGCATATGGCCATAGGCCGGTCCCGGCGGCGTCGGCGGCGCCCCGCCGTACCAGGGGTTCAGGCTGTTGGCCGTGTTATCCACGAACAGCGGCTGCCCGGGGTTTTGGGGTTGCAGGTTGAATGCCTCGCTCCCTAGACGACTGGCGGAACAGGCGGGGACATGCATGATTTCGTAGGGATTATGAAACGGGCGATTCGCCCAGGACATGTTGGGAAACGCCCGGCGGGGACTGCCGCGATAGCGCTGATTCGTTCCGTAGGTGGCGTCATCGATGGGATCGCCATAGGTTTGGTTCAGGTAGCCCAGCGATTGGCCGGGCTTGGTATTGGTCTGTTCGATGTCCTCCTTAAAGACCAGCGTCATGCTATTTCCCGTCAGCACGTCGGTCCGGCGTTCGCTGTTTTGCCGCCAAATGTTGACCTGGTCGGCGCGGGGCGTATTGTTGGGCATGTAACCGGCCAGATCGCCGGGCATGGCCGCGCGCTGTCGCGAGGACAAAACCGGATGGGCGTTTTTGCCATTGGGATCATCCGGATCAAAGTCGCTATCATTGAATTTGCCGCTATCGGCCGAGGGGACGCGGTCATCGCCGTTGAACACCGTCAGGTCGATCGGCAGCCAATCGACCGTGATGTAGGGGTTGCGCTCGGGATGGTAATGGGCCGTCGGGTCCGCCACCCGTTGCAGGACAAGGGTTTTATAGTTGTCGGTTGTTCGGGTTTCGAGCAGGTTTTGCTGCTTGAGCGGCATATTTCCGCGGCTGTCCAGAGGCTTATCCAAAAAGAGCTTTGTCGTATCGACTTCATCCAAGTCGCCGTACGCCTCGTCCAGGCCGGTTTCGGGATTGGTCTCATTTGGCCGGGGATAATAGTTGGCGGCCGACCACACCGGCTCTGAGATGCTAAAGCCGACATATTCATTCGTCCAATCCGTGCGATTGGCCCCCCCCGCCGCGTGTTTGCTGGTGGGAGATCCAAAACTACCGATCGTAATGAGCGCGGCGGAATTGTAATTAGCCGTGGGCTGGTTGGGATTGCCCGCGGTGTTAGTGATCTGCACGGTGTTCTTGCCGTTTTGTAGGATAAACTGGTTTTGGTTATTCAGGCGAAACTTAAACTGCTGGGGACTGCTGACGCGGGCTTCGGGTCCGCCCATCATGGCGGCGGGCTGCAAATCATGTCCCAGGGGAAAACAGCGCAGGCCATTCCTGTCAAAGCCCATCTGCCCCGACTTGGTCGTCCCTCCGGGAACGATGACCGCGTATTGCCCGCCAAACAGCGACAGATTATCAATGTCTCCGGGAGGATTTCTTGTGGGAAAGCTGACCAGACCAGGATTGGGTGGTGTGTTGACCTCGTTATAGCAGTACAGCAAATCATTATCGGGAATTTGCGGATTGATGTCCTGACGCTGGGCAAAGACCACGATCCGTTCGATATCGGGATATGTCTGTCCCTGGGCGTTGGTTTGAATGGTCGGTGGCAGCGTGGTGCCGTTGGGATTGGAGGCGGAGTGCATGTTCCCCGTGACAAACTGCGGCGTTTGGTACGTGGCATACAGCGCCTGGTTGGGATCGCGGGACTTGGTCAAAAAGTCGTTGTTGGGATTGGTGTTGGGCCGGGTTACCACAATTCGCCAGACGGGGATGCCGTCGGGGGTGACTTTGTTCAGTTTGAGCCGCCAGCACTGATTGGCTGTGTCATAATCGTACAAATCCGGGCATGCCTGCACGGAAATGGGGCTATGCGTCGCGTACAACTCCACAAACGCTGGCCCACGCGGAATAAGAGCCTGATCCAGATCGGGATCGTCATCGCGCAACATATCCTTGGGATCGGTGTCATCCATGCCGTTGCTGTCTCGTTTTTTCATTGCCCCGTCGTCATGCTTGGAATCGCGGACGCGGCGGTCGTGCCAGGCGATACCCTCCGTCAATAAGAGCGCGGGAGCCTCGCACCCCCAGACAATCCGCTTGTCGCTGGATTGGGTATTGTAGGTTTCCATCGGGGAGATGATGCCGTTAGCCTCGACATCCCACCCCTGGTTGAGCGGGTTCACATCGTACTCAAACGGCGTCATGATGTTGTCGCTGTCCATGTACTCCACCACATTAATCGCCCATTGCGCGATGCGGCGGCGCAGTTGCTCGCTGGCGGCGGAAACCGTGGTTTGGGCGTTCCCTTCTAGTTCTCCCGTGGACCAGAGCATGAGCATGTACAGATACTTGGCCACCTGCTGCCGGACCAGCGGATTATCGTTGAAGTCGGCCAGATTGTTGGTGTCGGACAAGTCGTTGACATTAACCCCCTGGGTCAACTGCATGGCGTGCGTGCCGTTAATCTGGGCGTTCGCCGCGCTCACGCCATAGGCGGTGTTGAGCGACGCATAATTTAGCTGATGTACGCTGCTGTTAGCTGGTTGGATCGTCGTGGGGTCGCCGGGGGTGCTGTAATACTCGCTCATTTCATCCACGACGCCGTTGTTATTATCATCCAGGCCATTACCCAGCGGCCAATTCAGATTAAACTTTTGCCCGGCCAGCATTTCCGGCGGTAAATACTTGCGAATTTCCGCCTGCTTTTGCGCGGGAGCGACGGTGGAGACCAGCGTCGCCCAGGGATTGACCACCTGGTTATTGGCGTTGGCGATGGTCTCTAGCAGATGCGTGGTGGGCTGGCTATTGGCCCCGTTGTTGGGGATATAGGGCATGTGGACCGGCGTGTGCCAGCTTTCGGTGGTAAAGAGGTTGCGCTCGGGGACGACGCTGGAATTTGCCGCGCTGCCGTCAAAGGGACGCATCCGCCGCAGCCGCAGCGGCATTTGCAATGAATCAATATCGTTGGCCCGCAGGATCGCTTCTAGCTCGCTGGGGCTAAAGGGATTATCCACCTGGGGACGGGCAATCCCGCGAGGCGCGCCCGCATGTAACAGCAGCTCATACGGAGCATTGAGCATCTCTTGATTGGGCAGGGCTTTGGTGCCGCTTTTGATGATGTATAGCGGATTTCCCTGAAAGTCGATTCCCGTGGCCAAACGCCCCCAGATATCCGGCGGGGCCGAGCCATACACGCCTAAATAATTTAACCCCGAAGCGTTGGGAAAGGTCAGGTTAAACGCGGCGGCGGGGCTGCCCGTGTAATCGCGCGGCGTCCCTCCCGCCCGCAGCACCCAGGCCCAATGCGCGGGGCTGGCGATCCCCGCCTCGCCATTGGCGGCGTAACGACCATTGGGGGCGTTAAAAAAGAGGGCTGGGTCGGCGTTGAGGGCGATGCCCAGGTTGATTTCCGCGGTTCCATAACCCGACCCGGCGGGCAAGATAAAGCCCCCCGCCGCACCCCCGGCGGCGGTCGCCAGCGGGGGCATCCCCGGCACGTTCGGACTATTGTAGATGGCCATATCCTGGGCCTTATTCCCGGCGGTGTTCAGATTAATCCGGCCATCCATGTCCAAAATGAGCGGGGCGATCAAGCGCTTGTACAGGCGGCCATCCTTGGTCATTTGCAAGGGAAAGTTCGGATCAATCCAGACGCTATCGGTGATGCCGTCGCCATCGTTGTCGACATCCCACTGCAACTGGCGATTGTCCGTCTGATACAGCAGTTGCAACCGCTGTTGGGGATTGACCGCCGCGTGCGTGGGATTACTGCCGGTAAAGTTGGGGTGTTCCAGCGGATTGGGGCGAAACATCAGCGTCCGCAGCAGCCTATTATCATTGCCCGCGGAATTTGCCAATGTCCGCAGCAAATCCGGATCATGAAACGAAGGCTTTACCTGTCCCGCGACGTCCAGCCGGATGTTTTGATTATTTAAGTCGTAATACGCCAAAAACGCGTTTTGCACGTCCGGGGCGTCGTACGATTCGTTCATGCTCCAGACCGCGGGATTGAGGTGCATGCCCAAGAGTCCGGCGTTGTTAATAAGCAGCGCCAGCGGCTGGCTATTCATGCTAACAAAAGAGAGCTGGCCGTCGGTCTGATTATAACCCACGCCGGTGCCGGAAAATTCCCGCCCATTGATGAGAACGGTGTCCCCCTGGAGGGGTTGGACGGCGGCCCCCAGTTGATCGCGAAAGGACTGCACAAACAGGGTAATGCGGTTGGTATTTTGGGGAGTCTGGGAACTCACAATCCTCGAGCTGAGGACCTTGGCGTGGTTGGCGTTATTGGCGGTGCTAGTACCGATAATGCTAATGACCCGGCCGTCATAATAGGCGGGGGTGGTGTTAAAGGACTGGCCATTCTGGGGGACTAAATCCAACGCCAGGACCATATTATTTGTGCCGGGTAGGTTGGCAGTTACCGACACCACCTGCGCGCGAACGCTCTGGCTGCCAAAGATATCTTCTAACAGGGACTGGTGGATGAGCGCCGAGCCGGGAGAGAGCTCTCCGCGGAGCAGCGCGTAGAGCGACATGTCCACTTCGTTTTCCGGCGGGTCGCCGGTGATTTCCAGATTTTTGTACTGGTTGGCCGCGCGGCGGTTGGTATTAGCCACCAGCACAAACGTGACGGAAATCATCACAAACAAAAAGAGCAGCGTCAAAACCACCAAGATCAAAATCCCCCTGCGGTTGGCGCGCGCGGGGTGTTTTCGCCGGGGGAGCGGGGTTTGAGCATCAAAATTCAGAGGGGACATCTCTCGGCTCCGCATAAACGCCGCTTCCTGTTTGGCCCGGAAACGGCGTGGGTGTGTCAGCTTGGTGTGATTCATTCACAAAAGGAAACGAAGAAGGGGCTTTTCTGGCTCACTTCACGGACTTCGTTAACTCTTGTTACAGGTAATTTGTTTAACAGGAGAAAGCAGAGGGAGCGGAGTAATGCTATTCTCCGGTCTCTGCTAACTCTGCTATCTCCTGTTCAAATCTTCCATTAACTTTTGTTCAATTTCTGCCAGCCTTTTGTTTTGGCTATTTGGCGGCTACATGTCCTTCTGTTCGGCGACGGAGTAGCCTCCTAGGGTCTTTTATTCGGCGACAGAGTAGCCTCCTACAGCCCTTAATTCCACAAATTTGGACCTTCCAGGTGGATCGTCTTGGTATGGACCATGACCGCGTCATCAAAGATCACCAATTTGCCCGAGACGCCGCCATTGCCGGGGATCATCAGGTCCGGCCCGGCCAGCGTGATCTGCCGCGAGCGGGTGTTGGGATCAATATTTGACGCGCTGAGAATCTTGACCCATTGATAACGCCGGGGTCCGTTATTCACCTGATAATGCAAGAGCGCCCATTCTCCCAGCTTGACGAGCAGCCAGTTTTTAAGCGCGGCGTCACTCACGCTAATCGTCGCTTCGCCGCCGCCAATCCCCGCGCCGGGGACAATGGTCACATCCACTTCCCGTTCGCGGGGAATCCCTTTGTCATTTCCATCCCGATTATCCGAGTCCAGCAGCACCGCCGAGGGCCGTTTATAAAACACCACAATCGACAGTTGCACCGGCATCCCGCCGTAGGGAATGCCGCGAGCAATGCTGCTTTGCGAACGAGGAAGCATCGAACGGCTGGGATAAGCGTCCCCCACCCCCGTGTTAGGGATGGGCTGCAGCATCGCCATCCAAGTGTAGTTCCCCTCAAATGAGCGGCGAATGATGCTAGCGGGGGGAACAGGTGTGTTAGGCGAAATATTATTCGTGGTATCAAACCGATTGCGCGGGGGGCCGTCCGTGCTAAACGGTGTGTCGGTCAGGGTTTCGTCCTGCAGGGTAAAGATCGCCTCGATCGGGGCCACTGCTCCTAGGTTATTGGCCAGGCCCACGCTTTTTTGGTTGTTGCTGTCCAGGCGGGTCGATGTCCGGACCGAAATCCGCGGAAATTGCACACTTGGTCGTGGAAAGGACGGACCCCCCTGGTGCGGCACCATATCGACGCCGGCGGGCCGGGCGGCATTGTCCAGGCCCAGCAGGATCGGGTCGATAAAGATAGGTTGGGTTAAGATCGCGGGGATGTTGGTCGTGGCGTTGCTTTCGTCATATAGCGAGGTCCCGCTGGCCTGGCACCACAGCCGATAATCGGCAAATCCCCGCGTGCGAAACGTCCGCGACGCGTTTAAAGCCAGATTGGCCTTGCGCTCATCCTGGTCCGCCTGGGCGACGTCATTTTGGCCCAGGGGCAGCAGGGCCGCGATACTCAGCAGGCCCACTGCCAGAATAAAGATCGAGATAAGGACCTCGATCACACTGATGCCGCGTTGGGCGTGCCGGGATGAACCCCCCCGGAAAGCGGGGTGTTGTGGGAACGTGGGTAGTGGATACATGTTATTGGCCTCCCGCTTGTTTCGCGCCGCTGGCCAACTCACGCGAGGTTTTGAGATCGTTCAAATTGCGATTTCCTTGCCACATCGCGTTTGTTACCGGCGTGGGGGGGACCGCCTCCGCCACGGTGACCAAACCGGTCGAGGGATTTACCGCCACCCAGACCGCTTCGGCGTTTAAGTACCGCAGGGAGGGGTTTTGCTCTTGTTCCCGCCGCAGCGTGGTCAACAGATAAATCATCGCCGTGGGCCGGATGGCGATGGGTAATCGCCCAGAGGTGGTGTTTTCCACATAAATGACTTGATCGACCCGGCCACTGGGGGCAAAGGTGATAATGAGCGGCCATGAAACGCTGCCAGCGGTGGCGGTGTCCCGGTCGGCCAGTCGGCTAAAGTCCGCGTCGCGGTTATCCGGGCCGATGCCCGAACTGGTCAAGTCGATAATGGGAAAAGGGACATTCCCCGCCAGAGTAACAGGCGGGGCGGCGGACTTGCGCGGTTGGCGAATGATTTGAAATGGGACGCCGGCGTTGGGATTGGTGGTTGCGCCCGTGTTGGTCTGGGGAGGGGAAATATCCTGCAGCGCGCTCCAACTGATGGTGATCCGGTCGCTACTGGTAAACGGCTGACCAAAGGGACGGGGCCCCAGCCGATAATACGGCCCGCGAAAGTTAAAGCGAATGAGATCCCCCCCGCGGACCAGGCTATACAGGCTGGCGTCATTGGGGCTAAAGGTCAGGCTGGCGGTCCCCTGCGGATTACCGGCGGAGGGCTGCGCCGTGATCCGCACTTGCACGGTGGAATTGAGCGTATCCCCGCTATACGGCGGAGGCGTCTCACACAGGAACATGGTGTTAGACTCGACCGGTTCGGGCTTATTGGCGTTATAGCCGGTCGCGCCGCTACCCGGGAGCCGCTCGATCCAGATCCCCGCCGGACGACCGGTCTCGACCGCGCGGGCGCGGGCCAATTCCAAATAGGTGGCGACCTCGCGGGCGGCTTCACGAATTTTGCGGGCATTTCCCGGAGGAGAAAGCAGCGGAATGGTCGCCGCGGTAATCATGGTCAAGATCACCATCACCACCAACAACTCCACCAGCGTCAACCCGCGCCGCGGGAAACGAAAGGCGCTAGCATCGAATGTTGTTGAATTTGGGTTCATGGGATGACGGGGCGCATTAGTTGATCGAGGGAGTAATTTTATGTTCATTCTTAATTTTTCATTCTTAATTGAATTACGGGTTTAGCAACTCGTGGTTGGTGATATTGTCATGCCAGTTTTCCTCAACGCCGCCGGGGTCGGTGTCGCCAGCCAGAGTTTTATTCGTGGTGCCGTTTTGGTTTCGCGTGCCCCGGCCGTTATCGGTAAAGTAGGGGTCGCGGTATTGAAATGGCACATTTTTGACTTCGATGTCATATCCCTGATCCGCGCCGCCGGAATAAATCAAGGGGTAGAGGGCATAAGCGTGCTCATCCACCCGCAGCAGGTCATACGGGTCATGGTGTTTGTCTAAAAACTGTTGGTTGCGGACGCTGTTTTCCACATCGCGGTTGGGAAACTGCACCGCCGAATCAAACCGTGGCGCCCAGCGCAAAAAGCTGATCGGGCGCCCCCAGGCGTCTAAAAATTCCTTCATCCCGTCGCCGTCAAAATCGCCGATTTCGGTCTCGCCAAACTGCGATAAACCGTCCGCCTCTCCCAGTCCGTAAGCCACGATCATGTATAAACATTCGGCGCTTTCAAAGCGGGTAAATTCGGAATGGCTTTTGCTGGGATTCGCCCGGCTGATATACGCCCGCGTCACCGAGGGAAGCGTGGTAAAAATGTTGGTCGGTTGCAGATAATCGGCGTGGCGTTCCGGCATTTCCAGGCGCATCAGGTCCCGCAGGGCGTTCAGCCGCAGCAGCGCGGCCTGCCGCGGCTGGGTTTGCGGCGGAATGCTAATCGGCACCCGCCGCGACATGTAGGAGTCGTATTTCTCCATGATCAGCGTGTGCAGCTTGGCGATGGTGCCGCGGGTTTTGGCCTCGCGGGCGTTGTTTTGGGTGCCGGACAAACCGACCAGGACCATGCTGGCGATCATGCCCAGGATCACCACCACGACCAATAACTCCACCAGCGTCAAGCCGCGGCGCGCGGCATGACGGTTGCCGACAATTGCCGTGAGTGATTGTTCATATTGCATGGTTCTTCAAATTCTTTCCCTGACCCACTTCGTAATTTGTAATTCGTAATTTGTAATTGGATTACGGTTTTGCATCCCCCAGCGTGCCGGTGCCAAAGTTGGTGATATTGTCAAGGTCTGCGGGGGAGTAGTTTGTGCCGTTGGGATATCCTTTGTACGTGCCAGCCCCGGAGTCGGTGCCAAAGTCCCCGTCTAAACCGGCCGAAACGATCTGAAATGTTTCGGGGTTGATCGGCACGATGTTATTGGGGATGGTGGTCGCGTCCACATACGCTTTGCAAAAGCCGCTGCCATTTCCCCCCGTGGCGACATAACGCTCGTTATCCAGCGCGTTCTTGAGCGGGGATTGGTCCAGCTTGGACTTGCGGTTGATGTCAAAATAAAGAAAAGGAGACCCGTTGGTGTGCGGGGCGGTGTATTCGGCAAGTTGAAATTGTATGCCCGAAGGCATGCTGGGCAGATTGATGGTGCGGGTGAGCCGAATCCGACTTTTGTCAAACGCGTAATCCGGCTCTAGAGGATCGACAAATTTGGTGCTAATGGGTCGGCGGACGTTCTTGCCGTAGCCGGAAAGGCAAAACACCAAGATCTCGGCCGGGGTAAAGGTTTGCTGTGATAATTCGTTGACGATTCTGCGTTCATTTGCGTCCATGTTTGGAAAGACGCTCACCAAGTGCGCCGCCAGGTCGCGGCAGTTCGAAGGCGGATAAGCGCCCCGTTTGGCCTTGTAGCTTTCACATGCGCCGTGCAAGCCGTCGATCTCTTGCTTAATCACGGCCCGCCGCGCCGCCGCCAGCGCCCCCATGACCGCCACGCTGACCAGCGCCGTCAAGATTCCAATAATCACAATCACCACCAGCAGTTCAACTAGCGTAAAACCTGTACGGCGGGAAAGGGCGACACGATCCATAAAATTCGTCCTGAAAATGATGTGTGGTATGAGTTTTCAGTGGTAAGTATTTGGCAAATAGCCAGGCTCTCAACGTGGTTAATCCCGGGGGAGCGGAGAACCTCCCCCGGAATTACTTCCCCCCCCGAACATGACTCCCCGCCGGTATTTGCCATCATGGCGATTTAGCGCGGCGGCGCGTATTCTGTGGCGATGCCCTTCTTTGGCAACGATTATCTCTTCGGCAACGGAGTTGCCTCCTACTTTTTCTTCTTGCCGCCGGAGCTGGACAAGGTTTCGATCAGTTTGACCAGGGGCAAAAACAGGGCCGCGACGATAAACAGCACCGCTCCCCCCAGGAAAATAATCAACAACGGTTCCATCAGCTTTTGCAGACTTTCGGTCAAAACAGCGACTTCCTCGTCATAGGTGTCGGCCACTTTATACAACATGGTGTCCAGTTCGCCCGTTTCCTCTCCCACGTCCACCATGTTCACAACCAGATCATTGACCACGCGGCTGCGGGCCTTCATCAGCCATAGCAGCACCCCCACGGCCACCCCCAGGCCCAGGCACATCATGCCCCATTCCAGCTTGTAGAGGGCCAGCCCGGCCCCGACCAGCAATAATGGAAACGCGAACCAAAACATGGAGAGGGCGTTAAAGGGGGGAACCGAGTGTTCCTTTAACGGTTTGGCGATGCTTTCCCCTTCGCGGATGGATTCGGTTACTTTGATAAACAAGCGCTCGAACACGGCGTTGCCGCAGGTGTCGCGGGTGATGTTGAGCGCCTCCAGGATCGGCACGCCGCTGCTGATCATCGTTCCCAGCGTGCGGGTGGAGCGGGCGAGGATGGTTTTTTCCACGATCTGGCCAAAGATCGGCACTTTGATCGCAAAGAGGTCCCACCCTTCGCGTCCATACTCAAACATGGTCATCAGCTTGACAAAAAAGTAGATGCCAATCGGAATGAGTGGTAGCGTGTACCAATAATTCCCCACCCAGTGGGACATATCCCGCAGGAGGATGGTCATTTCGGGCAATTCGGTGTCAAAGCCCTTAAAAATCTTGATAAATGAAGGCACGATAAAGATCATGATCGCCGTTAAAATGGCGACCGCCACGACCACCACAAAGACCGGGTACATCATGGCCCCCTGGATCTTGCGGCGGAGGGTGAGCGATTTTTCCATGAATTCGGCCAAGCGGCGGAGAATGACTTCCAGCGCGCCGCCAGCCTCGCCGGCCTTGATCATATTGACATACAGCCGGTCAAAGGCCTTAGGCGCTTTGGACATGGCCTCGGAGAGGGTGGCACCCCCCTCGATTTCGTCGCAGACATCCATCAGCGAATATTTTAAGCGGCCATTGGGGGCCTGCTGTTCCAGAATTTTTAAACTGCGCAAAATGGGCAGGCCCGCGTCCTGCAAAATCGACAGTTGGCGGGTGAACATGGTTTTTTGCTTGACGCCAACGCCCCCGATGGCAAAGCCCCTTTTCTTTTTATTAGAGGGGCCTTTGTTAGCGTCGGCCCGGCTTTTTTTTACCGAGATTTTGGTGACATAGTAGCCCATCGAGCGGATCGTGGCCTGCGCCGCGGCTTCGCTTTCGGCATCGATCACGTCACGGATTTCTTGTCCCGTGGCGTCCATGGCCTCAAATTGATAAGTTGGCATGGTGGTGGCTGAGTTGGAGTTTGGTTATTGGTTTTTGGTGTTTAGTGTTTGGTTATTTGTGAAGCTGCGGACAGCCCTTTGGTTAAGCAACCCCATTCTGCATTCTGAATTCTAAGTTCTGCATTCAAATTACGCCTCGAGGATGGTCTCGCGGATGACTTCCTCGGCGGTGGTGGCCCCGTTGAACATGGCCTCCACCCCGGCTTGGCGCAGGGTGACCATGCCATACTTTATCGCCCGGTCGCGCAGCTCGTCCGAGGTGGCGTTGCGCATGATCATGTCGCGCATGTCGTCATTCATGATCAATAGTTCAAATAATCCCACGCGCCCCTTGTAGCCGGTGCGGTTGCAGGTGTCGCACCCTTTTCCCCGGTAAAACTTTTTCCCCTTGAGTTGCTCGGGTTTCATTTCCAGGTCGGCCAGAATTTCGGCCGAGGGCTGGATTTCTTCTTTGCAGCCCACGCATATCCTGCGCACGAGCCGCTGCGCGAGGATCGCCTCGACCGTGGCGGTAATTAAAAAGGGTTGCACGCCCATATCCCGCAGGCGGGTCACCGTGGTGGGGGCGTCGTTGGTGTGCAGCGTGCTAAAGACGGTATGTCCGGTCAAGCTGGCCTGAATGGCGATTTCGGCGGTTTCATAATCGCGGATCTCACCCACCAAGATACGGTCGGGATCTTGACGCAGGATCGACCGCAGGCAATGGGCAAACGTATTGCCTATGCCCGCATCAATCGGGACCTGCACGATGCCGTCGATATCGTACTCCACCGGATCCTCGGTGGTGATGATCTTGTCCTCGATGGAGTTTAGTTCGGACAGGGCGGCGTACAGGGTTGTGGTCTTGCCAGATCCCGTGGGGCCGGTCACCAGGATAATTCCGTTGGGCTTGGTGATGACGGAACGGAAGCTTTTTAAGATGGCGGAATTCATACCGACTTTGGTCAGATCGAGCTGCACCACGGAACGGTCCAGCACCCGCATGACGACGCTTTCGCCGAACATGGTCGGTAGGACCGCCACGCGCAAATCGACCGGATACCCGCCGATGGATAATTCGATCCGTCCGTCTTGCGGCAGGCGGCGCTCGGCGATGTCCAGGTTTGCCATGACCTTAATCCGGGTCACCAGGGCCGCGGCCATGTGCCGGGGGGGCGGGACCATCTCGAAGAGAACGCCGTCGGCCTTGATCCGAATGCGAAATTCATCCTCGAACGGCTCAAAGTGCAAGTCGCTGGCATGGTCCTTGATCGCCATCAAGAGCACCATGTTCAGCAGTTTGCGGACCGGTTCGCTATCGGCCATCGCCACCAGATCGTCGATGTTTTCTTTGGTGGAGACTTTGGCCGCTTGAAACGCCTTGTCATCAACCTTGAGGTTTTCAACCAGGTTTTCCAGGCTTTCCTTGTCCGAATAATACCGATCCAAGGTCTTTTGAATGTCCTTTTCGGTCGCCACGCAACTGCGTATGCTGTACCCCAACAGCGTCCGCAATTCATCCTGCACGCTTAGCTTTTGCGGGTCGCACGTGGCGATGGTCAGCGTATCCTCGCGAAAGTCTACCGGCACGATGCGGTACATCTGCGCCATCGTGGGGGAGATTTTTTCCAGGACATTTTTAGGTATATTGACATCCGACAGGGCGACGGTCTTCATCGCCATTTGTTCGGCCAGGGCCTGGATAAGCTGCTCGTCGGTGATCAGGCCCAATCCTTCGGCTAATTTACCCAACAACTCGCCCGGGCGACGTTTTTGCTCGATGAGGAGCATGTCGAGTTGTTCGTCGGTGATATAGCCCAAATCCACCAGGATTTGGCCGATGCGTCGGATAGCCATGACTTCGCTGCCGCAAAAAATGGGTCAAGTTGCCAGATCAAAAAAACAACCAATTTATCAGTTTAAGCGCGGGGTGGAACTTAGTGTTTGCCGGTGAGCGGCTTTTTGGGTCCCCCCAGGTCCTTGGCCGCGGAGGCCACGTCGTCTTCGTCGTCAAACATCCCGCGTTTAGCGTTGGCGATGCGCGCGGCCAGTTCGTCGGGGTTATTGGATTTGCTGAGTACGTCTTCCTCGGTGCATTTGTTATCGCGCCACAGCTTAAACAGCGAATCATCCATCAGCATCATTCCTTTTTTGGCTCCGGTTTGGATGGCCGAATTGATGCGGAAGGTCTTGTTTTCGCGGATCAGGTTGCCAATGGCCGAATCCACCACCAGCATCTCGTAGGCGGCGCAGCGTCCCCCGCCGATCTTTGGCAACAACGCTTGCGAAATCACGCCAATAATCGCCGTGCTTAGCTGCACGCGAATCTGGTCCTGCTGGGTCGTGGGAAAAACGTCAATAATGCGGTTGACAGTCCCCTGCGCGCCCGTGGTGTGCAGCGTACCAAAGACAACGTGCCCCGTTTCGGCGGCGGTAATGGCCGCCTCAATCGTCTCCAGATCGCGCATTTCCCCCACCAAAATCACGTCGGGGTCTTGCCGCAAGGCCCGCCGCAACGCCTCGGAAAAGCTGGGGACATCCACGCCCACTTCACGCTGGTTGACGGTGGATTTTTTGTTGTTGTGGTAAAATTCGATGGGATCCTCAATCGTGATGATATGATGATCCACGTTTTCGTTAATGTAGTTAATAAGCGCGGCCAGGGAGGTGCTTTTGCCCGACCCGGTTGGTCCCGTTACCAAAAACAGTCCGCGGGGGCGCATCACTAGCTTTTTAGCCATTTCCGGCAGGCCCAGTTGCTCTGGTGTCAGCAGCTTATTGGGAATTTGCCGCAATACCATCGAGACATTGCCGCGCTGCTTAAAGATAGAGACGCGAAACCGGCATAAATCGCCAAAGGCAAAGCCAAAGTCCGAGCCGCCGACCGTTTGCAGTTCTTGCTGGCAACGATCAGGGGCGATGCTTTTCATTAGACCTAGCGTATCTTCCGGGGTCAGCACCTTTGTGTCCAACCGGCGCATATGCCCATCCAACCGAAAGACCGGCGGTTGGTTGGTGGTGATATGGATGTCGCTCGCCCCCTGTTTCACGGCGGCGTGCAGCAGTTTGTCAATGAGGATCGTCCCCATGGCACTCTTCTTTTGTTACAAAAAAACCGCCACAACCCACCGGACGCACGCGCGTCCGACGATCATGAATACACCTATCTTGGATAACTCACAGTAAACCGCAGTGTCTAAAAACCGCACTGTCTAGTAAAAATGTCGCAAACCGTGAGGCGCGAACGCTTTACCAAACAGGAGTCGCCGATTGATCCACGACCTGTCACGGCGCTATACACGCCTGACACTTCGTAAAATTGCCATTAAGGAAATCTGTTCCAGATCAACACGCCGCCACCGCAGGAAACCAAATAACAAAAAAAGATAAGATTGGTTCCTTTGCGCCGACACCCCGCAAAGCCGTTTCGTGTTAGGCCATACTTGAAGGCAATGATCTGGCAAATCAAAAAGAAATCCGCGAATCGCGAATCTGCCAAAAAATCAAAAGCCACCAAGGCGAAACCGCGTTGCTGCCTTGTGCGAGTCACCTTTGGATTATTCACCTCGTTGTGGAAAAACTCAAATTTCAAACGAATGTTGCATCCTCGTTTGTCGACTATGGCGTAGGTCGTTGCCCCAGCCCCATCGAGACGCCAATCCCCATCCGAATCCCCAGTTAACTACTGGAGATTTGATTTAGCTATCGCGCTTGGCGACGCTGACCACTTCTTCCAGGGTGGTAATCCCCCGCATCACTTTGCCAATCCCATCCTGATACAGAGTGCTCATCCCCTGCTCAATCGCGGCCCGGCGGATCACCTGGGTGGCGGCCCCCTCGAACGCCAATTGCCGGATTTTTGCTGTCATCAACATCATTTCAAAAATTCCCAACCGTCCGCGGTAACCTGACTTTTGACAATTTGAGCATCCGCGACCCTTCATAAAAGTTGCTTTCTTGGCCATCTCGGGAGTAATGCCAGCGGATTCCAGTGCGGACTCGGGAGGGGTAAAGGGAACCTTGCATTTAGAGCAAATGACCCGGACCAACCGTTGCGCCAGCACTGCAATCACACTGCTGGAGACCAAATAGGACGGCACACCCATGTCTACCATCCGTGTAACAGCACCGGGCGCATCATTCGTATGTAGTGTACTGAAAACCAAGTGTCCAGTCAAAGATGCTTGAATTCCCATTTGTGCCGTTTCGCTATCCCGCATTTCTCCGACAAGGATGATATTTGGTGCTTGGCGTAACATCGAGCGAATAATACGGGCAAAGTCCAGCCCAATCCCGTGTTTGACCTCTACCTGATTGATCCCGGGCAGGTAGTATTCCACAGGATCTTCTGCGGTAATAATCTTGACATCAGGGCGGTTTAACTCATTCAAGGCGGCATAGAGCGTAGTCGTTTTGCCCGACCCGGTGGGCCCTGTGACCAGAATAATGCCGTTAGGCCGACGGATAAGGTTCTTAAAGTTCTTGAAATCTGTTTCGGCAAGGCCCAACTGTCGAATCCCCACCCGAATGCTGTCTTTATCAAGCACACGCATGACCACGGACTGGCCATGGTTAGTGGGAAGGACGCTAACGCGCAGATCGAGCTGCTTTTCGCCGACGGTGATTTTTATCCGACCGTCTTGAGGTCTGCGGCGTTCCGCAATATCTAATTTTGCCAAAATTTTTAACCGGGAAAGAACAGCCCCGAGCAGCCGTTTGGGGGGGCTGTCCCGTTCGACCAGGACGCCGTCGATCCGGTAGCGAATGCGAATTCGATCCTCGAACGGCTCAATATGGATGTCCGAGGCCCGCAGTTGGATGGCCTCGGTTATGATTAAATGGACCAGCCGGACAACCGGAGCGCTGGTTTCGTCCACATCGGCGTCGTCGGGGCCCGAGGCCGCGTCATCGGTCGTTTCGGTAAAGTCGATCGCCGTATCCGTGAACTCTTGTAACATCGAGTCCGTGGATTCCCCCTCGGTCTGGCCATAATGGCGATTGATCGCCTCGATGATGTTATCTTTGGGTGAAATCGCGATTTCGATATTGCGATTCAGGATAAAGCGCAATTTATCGCGGGTTTCGTAGTCCATAGGGTCGCTCATGATAACTTTGAGCGTCCCGTTATCCTCCGACATGGGGAGCACGGCGTTTTCGCGGGCGACCGATTCGGGGACTAATTCCACTACCGACGGCGGAATGACCACTTCCTGCAAATTGACATAGTCCAGGCCGTGTTCCTTGGCCAATGCGCGGCTGATTTCCTCCCCGGTGGCATAGCCCAGGTTGGTCAGTGCGTCGGCAACCTTGATGCCGCGGTCCTTGGCGACCTTGCGGGCTTCATTGGCCTGGTCAGAGCTAATGATCCGGGTACGCAGCAAAATGTCCAAAAAATCGCCCGATTTGGCCATGATGATCCTCAAAAACAGGGCTTGGGCGGGCGTGCCCGATACAGGCACAGCAGCCCGCGCGCAAGCGTTACATTCGCCGTGAGATTCCGGATCACGGCTCCCGCGTGAGAAACCTCTTCCCTCGCGCAATTCGATCACGTGGCTGAAATTCACACCGCTGAGGCTGGTGTTATCACAGCTTTAGCTGAAATTCCGGCAGCGCAGCAAAAGAATTTTTGCTAAAAAAACATGGTCGCCCGCCGTCCAGGCCAGCTAGCCCATCCCACCTAGCCAGCCCCCGCCCTTAACGCCGCATGTTGGCCCAAAACTGCTGCCAGGGTGAAATTTCGGCACGATTAGTTCCAACTTGTAGACTAATGAGCGGGGGGAAGAGTGTCAACTGAAAGGAACTGCTAATCTCGGCATTAATCAACGATGGCTGAAAATCCTTGCGGAAACCCAGGCAAAATGTCAATAAATTACAGATAATAAATATGCGAAAGAGTCTCGGGAATGGCCCCCCTCGGAAAGTCTAGAAGCCCCGTTTAACCTTCTAAAATACCCAGCCGAATGAGTTTTTCGCGGCATTCGTCCCGCTCCCGGCAGCGGGTCAGTCCCTGCCAGGCGGGATCTTGAACAGTCAAAAAGTCTTCTTCCGCGGCGGCGGTTTTGCCTTCCCGGCGCAGTCGTTCTTGCAATCGCGCTACCACCCCCACGTCCAGCCGACTCAGGTCGAGGGCCTGCACGCGATAATCGATGAACGCCTCCCACACCAGCGGAAAGAGGGGCTGAACCAGTTTTTCCCCAAGGGTTGTCGCATAGCGGCGAATTTCTGCCTGGGCGTGGCTGTCCATCCGCAGGGCTAAAAAATGCAGCAAATTGTGGAGGTCGATTTTCCAGTAGGCCTCGGTGTAGGTGCATAGCGGCAGGTCCTTGCGGGCTTGTTCGCGGGCGACGCCTCGGGTGATGCGGTCCTCGTACAATTGTCGGGCCGCGGCCTGAAACGCGGCCTCCGCGGCGGTTAGTTCCTCTCCCACTTCTTGAGGCAGGGGCGCGCCGCTTCCCTGGCGATTAGTGGCGGCCTGGGAACGCCACTCTGTCGGCGGGGTGGTCTGGGTGGCAGCAATCGCCAGCGAATAACGCGTGCTGTATTCGTTGACATTGGCCGTGCGGTGCCGAATCCATTGACGCCAGCAGTCCATCGGCACCCGGATCAAAAATTTTAACTCCGCCATTTCAAAGGGTGTCGTGTGCCGATGCCGTAATAAATACCGAATCAGCCCCCGATCGTCACTAACCTGCCGCGTCCCTTCGCCATAACTGACCCGGGCGGCCTGGACCACCGCCTGGTCATCACCCATGCAATCCACCAGGCATACAAAGCCATCATCCAGAACGGGAAATTTTTGCCAGCGCAGTTGTTCCACAAGAGGTTGATTGGTGGGCATGGTCGGAGAAATTGGTAATAGCAATCGATGCGAAAATGGCAGGGGAGGCGCCGCGGGGGCAGGCACCCCTTTATAGCAATTTTGGCGTATAAGAATAGGAGTAGACGGGTCGCGAACCGGGAACCCAAATTTATGCAAAGCAATGATTGTTGACGAATGTCTTGCTTGCCAGCAGAAATTCAGCGCACACAAAACCCCGGACGACGATCAGAGGGTTTTTGCCGATGGCTCCCCTAACAACTCTTCCGCATAATGGCAGCGCGTGAGATGGCCGGAATTTTGCGGCTCGGCGGTGTCAGTCAGCACACGCAGCCGCGGCATTTCGCTGGGGCAACGTTCGGCCTTGGCCCAGGCGCAGCGCGGATGAAAATAACACCCCGCCGGCAAATTGGCCGCGCTGGGGACCATGCCGGGAATGGAATGCAGGCTGGCGAGGTTGCCGGGTTGCGGCCGGGAACGCAACAGTCCCACCGTGTAAGGATGCAATGGCTGGTCAAACACCCGCCGCCCGGCGGCGGACTCCACCACCTGCGACGCGTACATAACCGTCACGCTATTGGCCATTTCCGCCACCACGCCCAGGTCATGCGTGATGAGCAAGATGGCCATGCCGGCGCGGGCCTGCAATTCCCGCAACAAATCGAGGATTTGGGCCTGAATGGTGACATCCAGGGCGGTGGTGGGCTCGTCGGCGATAAGCAATTCGGGATCGCAGGCGAGCGCGATGGCGATCATCACCCGCTGCCGCATGCCGCCGGAAAATTGATGCGGATAATCGTCAATGCGTTTTTCCGGTTGGGGAATTTTAACTAGATTCAGCAGCTCCAAAGCGCGAGCACGGGCCGCGGAACTTGAAAGTTTTTTATGGATGCGGAGCGATTCGGCGATTTGCTGGCCGATGGTATAGACCGGGTTGAGCGAAGTCATCGGCTCTTGAATAATCATGCCGATCCGTCCGCCGCGAATCCGGCGAATTTGTTCCGTCGGAGCGGTGGTTAATTCCACATCCCCTCCTTGGTCATGGAGGATGATTCGCCCTCCCGTGACTCGGCCCGGCGGGGCTATCAGTTGCAGAATCGCCATCGCGGTGACACTTTTCCCACAGCCGCTTTCTCCCACCAGACCCACGGTTTGCCCACGGGGAATCACCAGCGAAACCTCGTTCACGGCCTTGACCAACCCCTCGCGCGTGGGAAAGGCGACACTGAGATTATCAATGGTGATGAGGGGCTGGGGCATGGGGGATGGTTTTTGGTTTTTAGAGACTGGTTTTTGGTTTTTGGGGGGAATGAGCTGAAATCTAAATTTATAGCCACTGAGGTGTGAAGAACACTGAGGAATTCACAGAGCAGATTCTTTGCAAATTCAGGCTTGTTGTAAAAGTGATTGATTTTTGCGGGCCAAAGGCACTCGATATTTTGCGGGCCAAAGGCCCGACCTATCCCAGCCTAGGGCAAGCGCAGCGTCGCCCTAGGTCAATGGAAATAAATAAAAGGGCCAACGGCCCGATTCATAACACCTATTGCAAGTGGCCCGGGGGTCGGGAGTGGCTGGCGCTGAATGCTTACAACCACAAATTAACCGTCGCTCGCCAGGCACTCCCGTCCCCCTGAAGTCAGCTGTAAGGGGGACTGGAGACTTCCGCGAACAAGCCTCTTTGCCAAATACGCTCTCACCGCGTCAGACTCCCAACCCCGTGCTAATTCAATTCTTTGGGTTACAGGCTCAAGTCCGCACCACGTATACCTCAGTGCCCTCTGTGCCTCTGCGGCTTATTGTATTTGCCAACGTTACCGATTTCGCAACCGCGGGTCGGTTGCTTCTTGTAATCCCTCGCCGATCAGGTTATATGACAAGACCGATAAAAATATCGCCAGACCCGGAAACAGCACCAGCCACCACATGGTTAAATCTTGCCGCGCGTTATTTAAAAGCGCGCCCCAGCGGGCCGGACTGGCCGAACCGGTCAGGCCCAAGAGGCTCAGGCCGCTTTCGGTCAAAATGGCGCTGGCAATGCCAAAGGTGATCGGCACCAGAATGGGCGCGAGCGAATTTGGCAAAATGTGCCGCAGCATCACCCGCATGTGTCCCGCCCCCAAAGCCCGGGCGGCCTGCACATAATCCATCTCGCGCAGGCGTAAAAATTCGGCCCGCGTCAGCCGCGCGATGCCGGTCCACTGGATGCCGCCGATCACCGCCATCACATGCCAGATCGTCGGATTATTTACCAGCGCGATCACCGCCATGATCAGGACCAAGCTGGGAATGCACATCACCACCTCAATGAGCCGGCTAACCAGCATATCAACCCAACCGCCAAAATACCCCGCCAGCGCCCCCAGCGGGATGCCAATCATCGCCGCGATGCCGGTCGAGACAAACCCGATGAGGAGCGCGATCGAGGTGCCGTGGATCATCGCCGCCAGGACATCCACCCCTTCATTCGTCGTGCCAAACCAATGCCACCGCGAAGGTCCCTGGCGAAAATCCGTTGGCGGATCTTGCCACGCCGGATCGTCGGTCTTACCCAGATTGGCGGCGGCCTCGGTCAAATCCAGATCCCCCACCGGATCCTGGTAAAACAACGGCCAGATCACCCAACTGGCGGGGTCCTGCCCTCGCATGGACTCCAGCGAATATCCCTGCAACACGATTCGGTCCCGATAAAAAATATTCGGTTCCCAATCGGGCGAGTAATACGCCAGCGCGGGAAGGTAATAATTCCCCTTGTAATAGGCCAGGGCTGGCTTGACCCCGGCTAAAAACGGGGCAAACACTCCCACAAATGTCATGAATACGACAAACACCAGCCCGGCCACGGCCGAGCGGTTGCGGCAAAACCGCTGCCACACATCCCCCCAATAACCGCGCACCCGCGCGCGGAGCGCGGTGGCTGGGAGGGGAACGGCATCAAGGGGAAGAGTCGCGGCGCTGGTCACTGCAATTTGATCCGGGGGTCAAAGTACGAATAGAGCAGATCGGCCAGTAACTGCCCCAATAATGTCATGATGGAATAGACCAGCACCAGGCCCATGATGAGTGGATAATCACGGGAGGTAAAGGCGTTGTAGAGCAGCTTTCCCATGCCGGGCCAATTAAAAATTTGCTCTAGAATGACCGAACCGCTAAGCAGCGCGGGCAATGACAGGCCAATCAGCGTGACAAACGGAATCAACGTGTTGCGAAAGGCGTGATTAAACAAGATGGCCCATTCCCCCACCCCCTTGGCCCGGGCGGTGCGAATGTAATCCTGGCGGATGACTTCGTTCATGTTGGCCCGGATAAAGCGGGCGTCGTAGGCCAGAATGCCATAAGTATAACAAAATACGGGCAAGATCAAATGCCGCGCGTAATCCAGGATTTGTTCGGGAAAGCTGAGTTGCGCGAAATTGTCCGAGACCATTCCCTTGTACGGCAGCTCCAGCCAAGTCCCCTGCAAGCGCTCGCCGAACAAACTTTGTAATAAGATCGCCGTGACAAACGCGGGCAACGAATACAGCATATACAGCGAAATACTGGTCGTGCGTTCCGCCGTGGTTCCCGCCGCGGCGGCGCAGTACAAACCCAAGGGAATCGACAGGATATAACCCAGGGCAAGGGAAATGCCAGTCAGGAGCAGCGTCGGCCCGATGGCGCTGCCAATCACCTGGCTCACGGGTTTTTTCTCGGTAAAGGAATCCCCCAGATTTCGTTCAAAGATAATCTTTCCCAGCCAATCGCCATAACCGACCACGATGGGCTTATCCAAGCCATATTGCTTGCGCATCCGTTCCAGATCGGCTTGGGATATTTTTTTAAAACTGGTTTCGATTTCGGCGTTGACGGGACTTCCTGGAATAAATCGGATCAAGCAATAGCCCAAGAAGCTCACGACCACCAGGGTGAGCAGGGCTATGAGGATCCGGCGAATCAGGTAGACGAACATGCGGGGGGGAGTTTGGAGAACTGGAGTTTGGAGGAGTGGAGTTTGGAGGAGTGGAGTTTGGAGGAGTGGAGTTTGGAGGAGTGGAGTTGGTAGTTGGTGTTTGATTTATGGTGTTACACTCTTCTCTGTGAATTCCCCTGTGCCCTCTGCGTCTCTGTGTCCAAATTCTCTGTAGCTTAATTTACTCCGCTGCGGGCCAGATTGAGCCAAAACCCGGGCTGTAATGGTACGGCCCGCGGGGGCTAAACTGGTACCCCCGCAACCGATTGGAAATGCCGTAGTACGAATTGCGATAATATAAAAACGTCACCGGTTGGTCCTGGTAAATCAACTCATGAATTTTGGCGTAAATTTGATGGCGGGTGGCATCCACCGCGATACCAACCTCACCCAATTTATACTCCGCAAAAATCCGCTCCCGTTCGGCTTTGATCGTGGCGGCGGTGGGTGACAGGTTTTCCGTTTCCTTGGGGTAGGGTAGCTGCTTGCCCAACTGGTACAACCCGTCAACATAACGGTTGGAATAGCTGACAAAGTTCCGCCCATCGATCGCCGCCTGGGTGCTCCAGATGTTGTCGGAGGTATCCGGATCGGACCCAGAGCCCCACCCGCCAAAGTACGCGTCAAAGTCGTGTTTTTGTTCCTTGTCAAACAGGGCGCTTTGTTCCATGGGGCGGATATTGCAGCGGATGCCCAGCTTTTCCAGGCTGTTCTTCATCAGTTGGCACGTGGCGATCCGCAGGGGATCGCTGCTACAGATCATGGTAAAGCGAAAGTCGATTTTCTGGCCGTCAATCACTTTATCCAGCACATTGTCGCCGTCGTGGTCCTCCCACCCCGCCTTGGCCAGTATCTCCGCCGCCTTGGGCAGGTTCTTTTTGTACTGGTAAACGGGCGTTTGGGGAAACATGGGAGACGCGGGATGAAATATCCCCAGGCAAGGCTCGGTCAGATCGTTGTTGATTCCCTTGAGCAGGGTCTCGTGCGGGTAGGCGTAGGCCATGGCCTCGCGGACGGCGCGATCCTTAAAAATAATGTGCTTATTGTTCCAGCCAAAATAAAAATAGGTCCACTCCGTGCCGCGAATTTTAGTGTTCTTTTCAAAATACTTGTCATCGGTGGTCTGCTTTTTCCATTGAGCGACGCTAATTTCCAATTCGTCGATGTCTCCCCGTTTGAGCGCGAGCAGCGCGGTATTGGGTTCTTCGATGATTTCCAGCCGAATTTCCGCATACGTCGGTTGCCGCCGCACTTCTTTACCTTTGTGCCGGTAATACCCTTCCCGCCGTTTGAGCAGCACATACCGCCTATGGACGCGTTCCACCAGTTCATATTCCCCGCCAACAACCGGCTTTTGCTCGAGAGCCTTGTGTGCGTCGTGGTTGACCAGCGACACATCCTTGTGCCAGGTCTGGGCGTAAACATGCCGCGGAATCAGCGGGAAATTGATATTCCAAATACTCGTGGCAAGGGCTTTTTTATGAAAGAAGACCAGTGTTCGGTCGTCGTACGCCTCGATCCAACGGATTTCATCCGTGCCCGACCGCACTGCGGGAATCGGGACCTCGGGATGCATGATCACCCGATAGGAAAACACCACATCGTGGGCGGTGATCGGCTGGCCGTCCGACCAGGTCAGGTCGTCGCGCAGAACGACCTTTTCGTACAAGCCATCCTGGCTGGTGTGCCAGGAGGAGATGAAATCCGCATTTCCATACGGGACCATGTTCCAATCAAAAGAGAACAGACTGACTCCCGTCAGCCCGTGGTAATCCGACTCCTCGATGGAATTTCTCAACAAAGGATTGAAACTACGCAAGTCCGCCTTGAGTCGCCGGGTGATCTTTGCGTTGGGCTCTTGCGGATTATCTTTGGAAGGGAGAATGCGCAGCGAAGCGATAATTTTTTCATTTTCATCCGCGTTCAGATTCCGCAGTTTGAGGGCTTCCGGCACACTTAACGGCGGGGGATTGTCCCGCAAGAAATCCGCAAACCGTTCGAGGCTGTCAACCACGGGTTGCTCCACCCAGGTTGTTTTGGCATCGAGTTCCGCCAAAGTAGGAGGAGTAAAAGGCTCAATCAGTGTGGGAAACCCTTCATGATCCTTAAAGCCTGGATCGGTAGCGGGCTTTTCTTCCGCGGCCAACGCCAAGAGCGGCGCGCCTAACCCCCAGAGTAGCAGCAACATTCCCGCCCAGGCGGCTTGTTGGAGTGGTTGGCTCCCGGGTTTCCACTCTTGTGAATACCGAAGACGCGGCTGCATCAAGCCGGTTAAACCGGCTGCAAACCTGTTTCTGGCACTATGCTGAAAAAGCTGGGAAATCATCCTGCACCTATGCTAGCGGCGGTTTTGGTTAGGGGTCAAGCGGATTTGCGGAAGAGCGGAACGTGTTCCGTCAAAAAAGTGTTCCGCCAAGAACTGTAGGGCGGAATGAGTTCCGCCAAGAACCAAAACGGAATCAGTAGTTCCGGCGGATCTACGTAACTACGTAACTTGTTCTACGCCGGTCAGGCCAAACAGTTCCGCCACCCGGCCACGTTCCCACCGTGCGGGGAGCAGGGTTTCGGCATTGGCCGCCGCCGCCGCGACACCCCAGCGAATCGCGATTATAGGTTGGCCAGTCAGTTCCATCCCCCAGGCAATTCCCGCAGCCAATGTATCCCCACAGGCGATAGGATTAACTACCCGAGCCAGCTTTGGCGGGTGAATGATCCATTTTTCGCCCGGTCCTGCGACAAATATGGCCTCTGGCCCGGCGGAAATGACCACCCACTGCGCGCCTGCGACTTGTACCTGATGCATTGCCTGCCAGGTATGTTCCGAGGAGTCACAGGGGATCCCGGCGGTTGCGGCTAATTCCTGCCGATTTGGTTTGACAAGCCAAGGCCGCATAGCGAGCGTGTGCCGCAGTTCCGCCCCCCGCGCGTCCAGAATCACCCGGCAACGACATCCGGTTAAAAGTTGCGCGTAATAATCACTTGGTGTTCCATTTGGCAATGAACCACTAAGGATGACCGTCTCGCAAATTGGCAATAGTTCTTGAAATTGCCTTAGATACTCGCTCAATTCGATTGCGGGCAACGCCGCGGCGTTTTCGACCAGTTCAGTTGTACGCTGGCCGGATTGCTCTAATAAAGTCGTGCAAACCCGGGTGGGGACGCTGCTCTCCACCACTTGGAGGGGGATGCCGTCTTTGGCAAATTCCCGGGCGATCGCTTGGCGGGCCAGCCCCCCCAGGGGTGAGAGTGTCAAGCAGCGTAGCGGCTGATTCGGCGGGCTTTCCTGGATTAAATTGTGCAGTGCCCGCCCCACGTTTAGCACTTTGCCGCTGCCGCACCACTGCGCGGCCGTGGCGCGGTTGACTTCGCCAGGAGTAAGCTGCCGAAACTGTAAAATTTGTTGCCACGCCGGGGTTAATCCCGCTGCCAAAATCACCACAATTCCTCCAAAAATGACCGTAATTCCGCCTCAGCAACGGGCCGGGGATTGCCGGATAGGCTATTACCTTGGCTGGCAACGGCGATTTGGGGAAATTGCTCTGGTTGCGCGCCCAAGTCCCGCAAGCGCGCGGGGATGGCCAGTTCCTGATTTAATTTTTGCAATTCGTCGATGAAGAGCGCGGCAATTTCCTGTGTGTCACCTGTTGATGGCAAATTAACATCTGTGCCAACAATTTCCTGGGCAATTTCCGCCAGTTCCCGCTCGACCACTGGCAGATTATATCGCAGCGTCGCGGGCAAGACGACCGCGCACGCCAGACCATGCGGCACTTGGCAAATCCCCCCCAACCCCGCCGCAACCCCATGCGCCAGGCCCAGGCCCGCATTGGCCAGTGCCACACCAGATAAAAATGCCCCTTGGGCAAGTTGTTCTCTTGCCCAGCGGGTGTTGCCGTCGGCGTACGCCGCGCGCAGAACGGGGATAAAGTTTTTTAAGCCCACGCGGCAGAGCCCGCGGGTCAGGGGGGTGGCTTTTTTTGTAAAGTAACTTTCCAAGAGTTGCGTGAGCGCGTCTAAGCCACTTGTGGCGGTGACAGTCGGCGGACAAGAACTGGTTAATTCCGGGTCGATGAGGACGGTTTGCGGCAGCATCCAGGGGGAGCGCAGGCTTTTCTTGGCAGGGGGATGAAGCGAGGTAATGACGGCGTTTTTGGTCGCCTCGCTGCCGGTTCCGGAAGTGGTGGGGATTGCCAACAAGGGTAAGGGGCGGACGGTAATGGTCCGACCGGTGCCGATCCCCTCTAAAAATTCCGCCACGCTGGCGCCGCTAGCATTAGTGATCATAGCCGCGACGGCCTTGGCCAGATCCAGCGCTGAACCCCCTCCCAGGGCCAATATCCAGTGTCCAGCCCCCAGTCCCGTCCGGTCGAGACCCTGCCGCAATTCGGCCGTGACGCGATTAACATCCTCCACGGTCGGTTCAGAGGTTTGCACGGCGAGTAGCTCGCTCTTGATTCCCGCCGCCAGCAGGTGTTGCTGAATTTCGGCCAAAATGCCATGCTTTTGCAAATGCCGCGAGCCGCACACGATCCACGCCCGCCCCCCTAGCGCTTGGACAATGGGTCCGATCTCGGCGCGACGGCCCCAGCCAAATAGGACTTGGCGGGGAAGCAGTAGATCGTAGGTAGTGAGCATAGTTCAATGATGAATTAAGTATTAAAAATTAAGAATGGTGAAGGATATATGTAATTTAGCATGAGATCAAAACCAAACTCCACTCCTCCATTCCTCCAAACTCCACTTCTCCCAACCATGCTGATCCTTGGCATTGATCCCGGACTAAACACCACCGGCTATGGCCTGTTGCGGCTGGGTGGGCGGGAGCCGGAGTTGGTAGAGGCGGGTATTATCCGTCCCGGATCGGCGGAGCGGGAATTTGCCCTCCGATTGCAGGAACTGCATGCGGGCATTGCCGAGATTCTCGCGCAACATCAGCCGGTCGCGCTGGCACTGGAACAATTGTATTCCCACTATGAGCATCCGCGCACCAGCATTCTCATGGGGCATGCCCGTGGGGTGATCTGTTTGGCGGGAGCCCAGGCGGGGATACCGGTGATTGCCTACAGCGCGACACAAATCAAAAAAACTCTGACTGGCAATGGCCGCGCCCCCAAGACCCAGATGCAATTGGCGATCCAGCGCGAATTGCGATTGCCTGCCCTGCCGGAACCGGCGGACGTGGCCGACGCCTTGGCAATCGCCTTATGTCACGCGTATGCTGTGAAATCGAGGGTATGAGGGCTTAGGGACATTCCTAAGCCACAAAGTCACAGGGTTCGCCGAGGAATTCACTGAGAAGACGTTGTAGTTTTGTAACCTAATACCAAAATCCAAAATCCAAATACCAATCTCCATTCCTCCACTTCTCGAAACTCCACTTCTCCAAACTCCCCTTCCCCCCCACCATGATTACCAAAATTCGCGGCACGATCGCCTTTGTGGGCGAGGAAATTTTGACCCTGAGCGTCGGGGCGTTTGACTATGAAGTGCTGATCCCTGAATTTGTCCGCCGCCGTTTACAGGGGGAGTTGGGCCGTGAAATTGAATTACACACGATTCAATACCTCGAAGGAAATTCAGTAGGAAATAAACTTACGCCACGGCTCGTCGGTTTTTTATCCGACGTGGAACGGGAATTTTTTGACATGATTTGCCAGGTCGATGGCGTCGGGGTAAAAAAAGCCCTGCGGGCGATGGTCCGGGCGGTGCGGGAGGTCGCCACCGCGATCGAGGAACAAGACCAAAAGACGCTCGCCGCGCTTCCGGGTATCGGTCCGGCCACCGCCGAGCGGATGATCGCCAAACTCCGCCGCAAAATGCCCAAATTTGCCCTGCTGGTGGCTCGCGACGACCCCGCCACGGCCACCGACGCCCCGCCGGATGTCATGCGCGAGGCCTTTGACGCGCTGCTTAGCCTGGGCCATGCCGAAAGCGACGCCCGGCGACTGCTTGATAAGGCCCTGGCTGGCAAAAAGAAATTCAAGGATGTGCAGGAACTACTCTTGGCGGTGTATGAAGGAAACAAAAAGTAGGCCGCCCATGACCAATCCCCTGCATGCGGCGTGGTATTTGACCGGACCGACGGCGGGGGGAAAGACCGCGGTCAGCCTAGAACTAGCCAGCGCGCTCCAGGCCGAGATTTTATCGCTGGATTCGATGGCCATTTATCGAGGAATGGACATCGGCACCGCCAAACCCACGCTCGCCGAGCGTGCGCTCGTTCCTCATCATTTGTTGGACTTGCGCGATCCGCACGAGGAATTTTCGCTGGCCGAGTATCGCGATGCGGCCCTGGCCGCTGTGAATGAAATACTGGCCCGCGGCAAACTGCCGCTCTTTGTGGGGGGGACGCCGCTCTACCTGAAATCACTTTTGCGGGGTTTGTATTCCGGGCCCGAACCAAATTGGCCCCTGCGGCACGAACTGGCCGCCCAGGCCGCGAAACATGGCCCCGCATATTTGCATGATCAACTCCGCGCGGTCGATCCACACTTAGCCGCCAAGCTGCACCCCGCCGACGAACGCCGCATTATCCGCGGGTTAGAAGTTTATCAACTGACTGGCGAGCCCCTGAGCCGTCAGCAACAACATTTTGACCAACCCGTTCCCCAAACCCAAGTGCGGGTGTTTCTCCTTGACTGGCCCCGCGCGGAACTTTATTCGCGCATTAACCAGCGGGTGGAAAACATGTTTACCGCGGGACTAGTCGACGAGACAGCCTCTCTGTTGGCCGCGCCGCATCCGCCGGGCCGCACTGCTCGCCAGGCGGTCGGTTACCGGGAAGTGATCGAACACTTGCAGGGAAAGCGGTCCCTTGCGGAGACGATCTCCCTGGTCCAGCAAAAAACGCGGAATTTTGCCAAACACCAGGCGACGTGGTTTCGCGGATTGTCAGAATGCCGTGTGATTTCGGTAAATTCCCTGCTGGAAACCTCGCAAATCCGAGAAATGGTGCTGCAAGCGGCTGATTTGCCGCAACATCCCTAGAAAAATATCGAACTTTTTAGCCTACGGTCGCGTATTTGGCGGTAGATTTAAAGACGCGTTTATTTTGGGACACCCCCGGGCCCCAAAAGCTTTTATGCCCGGTTCACGTTATTTTACGTTGAGCGGCGGATGCCGATGACCGACACTAACGCCGCTACCGATGATTCCGCGCCCCCCCTCCAGACGTCCCCTCCAGCGCGCCGCTGGTCGCGAAGGAGGTTTTTGCTTAACTCGGTCCTCGCCACCATGGGGACGGGAGTGGCGGCCCTTGGTTACAGCGCAATTGAAGCAGGCTGGGTAGGGATTGTCCGCCAACAGGTCGCTATTCCCCGTTTGCCTACCGGTTGGATTGGCGGAACGATTGTTCAGCTCACCGATATCCATCATGGCAAGCTAGTCAGTCTGGGTTACATTGGAAGCGTGGTTGACGCGGTCAATGCGTTGCAGCCGGATGTGATTTGCCTGACGGGCGATTATGTCAGCCGCGGGGGAGAGTTGGTTGATCCCTGCCTGGATTTACTCGGATGTCTGCGGCCGCGCGTCGGGATCTTTGCCGTGCCCGGCAATCATGATTATTATCAGGATGTGCGTCTCTTTTATCAGGCCGTCGAACGCAACAGCATGGTCAATCTAACCAACCGGGGGGAATGGGCGGTTCGCAACGGCAGTCGCCTGCGCATTGCGGGGGTGGATGACCTGTGGCATGGACAGCCTAACTTTGATGGTTTGCGAGAGATGCAACCGGACGACGCGGGAGCGATTTTACTGTCGCACAATCCCGACTTTGTCGAGCAAAACCCCGCCGACCCGCGCGTGGGCTTGGTCCTGAGCGGGCATACGCATGGAGGGCAACTTTGCCTGCCGATCTATGGCGCGCCGGTGGTCCCCAGCCGCTACGGGCAAAAGTATGTTCATGGTCTTGTGCAAGGCCCACTAAGCCAGGTGTATGTCTCCCGCGGTGTGGGAACCGTGGCGATCCCCTTGCGATTTGGAGCCCCGCCAGAAATTACCGTGATTGAGTTGACCCGCGCGTAAAAGCGGTCAAGTTTTTTAGCCCGCCGCGTCAGCAATCTCAGCCCGCAGCGTCAGCAAGGGAAAATGTCATCATCACACTCCGTGTGATGATCAAAAATGATTCACCAGGTATTAGTTTCCTGATCCACAACTCTCAGAGTAACCCTTAACGCATATCCCTCTCACGGAGTGAGAGGAGGACAATGACGGAGTCACAGGAGGACATTTCTACGATCCCGCCAACAGGCTCCAGTTCGTGGCTTTATGCTCAATTGTCGCCCCCAGGAACGCCGCAAACAGGGGATGGGCCTGGGTGGGTTTGCTTTTGAACTCTGGATGGTATTGCACGGCCACAAACCATGGATGATCGGTGATTTCCACAATCTCCACAAGTGTGCCGTCCGGGCTGGTGCCGGTAAATTGCATCCCCGCCGCCTCATAGGAAGAGCGGTAGTTGTTGTTAAATTCGTAGCGGTGGCGGTGGCGTTCCATGATCCGCTCGGCATTGTAGGCGGCCGCAGCTCGGCTGCCGTCTTGCAACCGCGCGGGCTGCGCCCCCAGTCGCATGGTTCCACCTTTGTCCGTGATGGATTTTTGCTCATCCAACAGGCAAATCACGGGATGCGGCGTATCGCGGCTAAATTCGGTGGAATGCGCGCCCGCCAGTTCCAGCGCATTCCGCCCAAATTCAATCACCGCGCATTGCATCCCCAGGCAAATGCCAAAGAACGGCACGTTTCGTTCGCGGGCATAGCGGATGGCTTCCACCTTTCCTTCGATGCCGCGCTCGCCAAATCCCCCCGGCACCAAAATGCCGTTAAAACCCGCCAATACGCGTTCCGGGCTTTCGCTTTCGAGTAACTCGCTTTGAATGCTTTGCACACGCAATTGCGCGCGGTGATGCATCGCCGCGTGGTCCAGCGATTCGTAGATCGACTTATACGCGTCGCGGTGTTCGGCGTATTTGCCCACCACGGCTATGCTGACCTCGTGCTCGGGATTGCGCAGTCGATGCAATAAATCCCGCCAGGCGTCCAAATTTGGCACCCCCGTGCTCAGGCCCAAACGCTTGCAAATAAACTGGTCCAGGCCATTATTGACCAGTGACAACGGGACCTCGTAGATGGAAAAATCCTTGTCTTTTTCCTCGATGACCGCTTCCAAGGGGACATTGCAAAAGAGCGCGATCTTTTCTCGATCTTCGCGCGAAATCGACCGCTCGCAGCGGCAAATCAGCACATCTGGCTGCACCCCAATCTGCCGCAAGAGGCCCACCGAATGTTGCGTGGGTTTGGTTTTTAGCTCGCCAGCGGCCTTGAGATACGGCACCAGCGTCAGATGAATGTACAGGCAGTTTTCCTTCCCCACATCCAGGGCAAATTGGCGAATCGCCTCCAGAAACGGCTGGCTTTCGATATCGCCGACCGTGCCCCCAATCTCGGTAATGACCACATCAACCTCCGGGGAGGCCAGTTTGTGGATCACCCGTTTGATTTCATTGGTGATATGGGGGATGACCTGTACCGTCTTGCCCAAAAATTCTCCCCGCCGCTCCTTGGTAATGACCGACAGATAAATTTGCCCGGTGGTGTAGTTGCTATCCCGGTTGAGCACGCCGCTGGTGAACCGTTCATAATGGCCCAGGTCCAGGTCGGTCTCGGAACCATCGTCCAGGACGTACACCTCGCCATGTTGGTAGGGACTCATCGTGCCCGGATCGACATTGATATACGGGTCCAGCTTTTGCATCCGCACCCTTAGGCCCCGCGACTCCAGCAACATGCCGATACTGGCGCTGCTTAGCCCCTTACCCAGGGAACTCACCACACCGCCGGTGACAAAAATATGTTTCGTCATGCTGACTTTGGCCTCTACCATGAATGTTGTATACGGACCGCCCAACTTCCCTATTTTTACGAAATTCTCACCTAAGTGCCTAGGAGGGTTTTAAGCTGGGTGAATACGACACGCCCTAAATTGGGCTTTTTGCATTTAGGTGGGGGAGTTGTCGCGGGATGCGGACTGCTTTACAAAAGAAAAAAAACCTGCTGCCGTGCGCTGGCGTCGATTTTCCCATTTAGCCTTGATCCTTTTTTCGTCCCGGAGAAAGCCACCATGATTCCCACATTAACGCGGCGATTTTCCTTCTGGGGTTTGCTATTGATTGTTTGCCATGGGTGTGGCGGTTCAATGTCGGCACCCAACGCGCCGGGCAAAAATGCGACAACCGACCCGACGCCTGTAGTCAGCGCGCAGCCTCAGGTTAAGCTAGAGACCGTCAGCTTTGACCGGTTGCAAACCGAGCTGGCCGGGATGCGCGGCAAAGTGGTCGTCCTGGATTGTTGGGCCACGTATTGCACGCCGTGCATCCAGGAATTTCCCCATTTAGTCGAATTGAGCGAATCCCGCCCCGCTGACAAGTTGCAATGCGTCTCGCTCAGCTTTGACTATCAAGGGGTGGACGAACTCAGCGAATTACAGCCGAAAGTATTAGAATTTTTACAGGCGCAAAAAGCGTCACGGGTGAGAAATTTTTTGTCGAGCGATGAAGATGGCGTTTTGTATGAAAAGTTTGGGTTTGGGGCGATACCGGTCGTGCGGGTCTATGATCAAACGGGAGCGTTAGTCAAACAATTTAGCAATTCTGGCAAAGAAAAGTTTACCTATGCCGATGTCACGGCCCTAGTAAATAAGCTGCTGGCGGAATAATTGCGATCGCCAAAAAGTCTTGGGCTAATAAAAACGAGGACTAGTGCCCAGCGGCTGATCCGCCCAGCTTGAATCGACCGCGTTGGCAAAATGCTAGCCACTCACCAGCTACCACAGCCAAGTCCCCATTTCACTCAACCGTTACAATTGATACGCCTTGCGCAGTACGCTCGTCTTGCCTATTTTTCTTAATCATTAAGCAATTTCTCATCCAGAAAATTGCTCAGCGGGACGATTTTATTCTCGGTCAAAACGGACTTCTCCGCGAAAGTCGCGTCGTGCGGCTGCCGCATCGTGGCATTTGGAGGCTTTCTTATTTCCGCTACCGCCGTTTGCCCACCCACCCCCATGTCGATCTTGCTTTGCGAATCCCCCCTTCCCGTGACGGCGCCCCTCGCGGCGGACATTACCGCCCGGATCCAGACGGTATTGGCCAGTCAGCCGCAGGACCTGCGGCGTCAGTTGCGATTTGAGGCGGCCGAGGGCAAAATCACGCTGCAAGGCCGGGTCAAGTCGTACTTTCATAAGCAACTGGCGCAAGAAGCCCTCCGGCCCCTGCGCGACATGGTGATCGACAACCAGTTGGAAGTCGAATGGCGGGACTGAATGGGGCAGGAACCTGAGTAGTAGGCACCGTCCCGGTGCCGTAGCTATTAATGTAGTCGGCATCGTCCCGATGCCATGACTGCATTTTTCTGATAGCGGCTAATACTCGCGCATTCAGGGCCTATTCGTGCTTTCGCTTTACGGCACGGGGACCGTGCCTGCTACCCCCTACTCTCCCCGAGACACTTCGGCAAATTCCTGCAGTTTCCATGCACCAGCGGTTTTGACAAACAGCAGTTTTACGATCCCTTTGCCGGATAGACCTTCTTTTAACCGGGCAAAGACCGCCAAGCGCACGCGGGCCAGTTCAGGTTGGGCGATGGGACTCAATTCGATCTGATAATCCAACAGGTGGATCGACTCAAACTGAAATTGCCGCATGACCGAGAGCAACCGTTGCACGGAAGGGTCCGCCTGTGGGGCAAACATGGTGGCGGCCCGGTCGGGATCATTGGTCTGGACCGCGGCGGCGCCGTCATACAGGGCCTGCTCGACCTGTTCATGGTCGGTGACAATGGCCGACTCGAGCACGCCATAACCCAGGGTCAAGATCGCGGCCACCCCCGCCCAGACGAGGTACTTGACCAGGCCGGTGTGGTAGAAGATGCCTGCCAGGATTAGGACCGCGAGTCCGCCGATGGCGAGGCCATAATAAGGATTTTCCATGAGGGTGGACATTGGAATGCTTCACGCCGGTTACTTAATTCAGTTGTGGGCGGCCAGTAAAC
Organism: Pirellulales bacterium; assembly: GCA_033762255.1. Lineage (NCBI taxonomy): Bacteria > Pseudomonadati > Planctomycetota > Planctomycetia > Pirellulales > Pirellulales bacterium. The sequence continues at coordinate 197,429 of JANRLT010000070.1, forward strand.
TCGGAGCGCTGTCCATCATAAGGAAAACGCTGCATATGTAAGCCGTGAATTTTTACTTTCCAAAACTTTTGCGAAGGAAACATGAAATTGATGTCGTTAATTTCTTCAAAGTAATCGTAGTCTTGATCACTGCCATGATATCTAAATCTGTGCTCGTGCCTGTCTTTATAAATGGTTCTATATTCGGCGGGAGTAATCTCCACGGCGCGCTGGGGATCGAAATCACTTCGCTTGTTAAGGGAAATCATGGTAAACCAAAGTAGTAATGGCGATACAATAAGCGCGATTACAAAGATGTCGGTCTTGTATTTCCACAGCCACATGCATCCACTCCTATCAGGTCCACTGGGAACATTTCGTTAACCTGCATTCTAACGAATCTTCCTGCCCCTCCCCAACATTGTTTAGGAATTTCGCACGGGAATGCCAAACTCTGAGAAAACTCCCGCGGACAATCCCCCGGGGGCGACTCTTCGTAACTCTTGCCAGGGCATAGTATAATAAATTTTTACCGTGCGCATCCCCCACTCCGCACTCTCCACCGTTCACTAACCACTATCCGTCCCGCACTTTCTACACACCACCACCCACTCACCACTTCCCCCCCTTACCCTTGCCACCCGCCACCAAACCGCCGTTTGCCAAATGTCTGTTGGCTAGTGGGCTGATGACCCCCGCCGATTGGGAGCGGCATGTGCACACGCTGCCGCCGCTGCCTCCTGAATCTCCCCCCCTACCGGACGAGGCCCTGGCCGATAGCCTGGTCGCCGCCCAGGTCCTGACCCAATTTCAGGCGCAGCAACTGCTGGCCGGCCATACAAAACTAACCCTGGGACCGTATGTCATCGTTGATTCCCTAGGCCAGGGGGGGATGGGGCAGGTCTTTTTGGCCAAGCATCAAATGCTGGGCCGGTTGGTCGCGGTCAAGGTACTGCCCCGCAGCAAGACCACCCCGGAATCCATCGCCAGTTTTATGCGCGAAATCCGCGTTCAGGCACTCCTCGACCACGAGCACTTGGTCAAGGCGATCGATGCCGGGCATGACGGTAATGTCTATTATCTGGTTTGCGAATATGTGCCAGGGTCGGATTTACGCCGTTACGTGCGGGAAAAAGGGGCCATTGGCATGGCGGAGGCCGCCTCCATCATGACCCAGGCGGCCAGGGGTCTGGAATACGCCCACAATCAGGGGCTGATCCACCGCGATGTCAAGCCGGGGAATTTGCTAGTGACGCCCGAAGGGCACTGCAAAGTGAGCGACCTGGGCCTGGCGGGCTGGCTGCACGATGGAGACGACCCCCGGGCGGGAAAGATCGTGGGGACGGCGGATTACCTGTCGCCCGAGCAAATCCTGACCCCGCTGGCGGTCACGACCAAAAGCGATATTTATTCGCTGGGCTGCACGCTGTACTACGCTGTGACGGGTAAGGTCCCCTATCCCGGGGGAACCACGCGTGACAAAGCCAAACGCCACTGCGAAGACGCCCCCATTCACCCCCGCGTCCTCAACCCTAGCCTGAGCGACCGGTTTGTCGTGTTGATGTCGGCCATGATGGCCAAAGACCCCAAGCAACGGATCGGCAGCATGGGGGAATTGATTGAGCGGCTGACGCCCTGGGCCAGCGAGAACGGGGGAGAAGGCGTCCCCCAGACGGCGGCCTGGCGGGTAAAATTTGACGAGGACCCCGCCAATGTCCTGGATGGGAACCAAGATACCGAGCCAGGGGCAGTCGATGTCGATCCCAGCCTGTCGAGTCCCCGTAATTTACAAATTCGCAAACCGGCTTCCGGCATCTGGACGATCCCCGACGAACCGCTAGACGACCTGGGGAGCGGCAGCCAATCGATGATGAACCTGGGACCACTCAAGCCGGTCAGTAATAACCAGTGGATGATCCCGGTCCTGCTGGGCGTGGTGGCTCTGTTGGCCGTGGGGCTGGTGGTGATGATCCTCATCCAGGCGGCCAGTTTGTCCCGGTAGTGGCAATGGTAGCGATTAGCAATTGGCAGATTATCAGAAGGGGCGACTATTTTTAGGGGATAATGTACTGTAAAGCCATGCCTGCCAAGCACTTCGCGTTTTTTAGAAGGTGTGGCGGGGGGCTTGCCAGCGGCAAAATCCATGTTAATCTAAGAAATTCAGACGAACGTGAGAGTTTAGCCCGCAGCATAATTCAGCCCGACGCGTCAGCGAGGGACAGTTTTGCATAATCCAGCCCGCAGCGTTAGCCAGGGAGACCTTTAGTTATATTCAGCCCGCAGTCTAATTCAGCCTGCTGCGTTAGCAAGGGACCAGACAACGTGAGGTCAGATAGCTCAGTTGGTAGAGCAATGGACTGAAAATCCATGTGTCGCCGGTTCGATCCCGGCTCTGACCACTTCACAAAACCCCGCATTTTCCCGGCTCAAATCGGGTTTTGCGGGGTTTTTTTTGTCAAGCTTTTCATTCCCTGTTTCCGTCGTTTTCTGGCCCTTTCCACCCCCTGTAGTGAACGATTTAGTGAAAGCTTTTTCGGAACAAGCGTTCACTGATTCTTGGCTGCTGGGTTGATCGATTAAATCGGCCACCGCCAGGGGGCTGTTTCGCACTTGGTCTAGGACGCTGGGGGGGATCATGGCATAGTGGCGGATCGAGACTTGGACGCTGTGGCCTAGCCACCTGGCCGCGGCATAATGGGGCACCCCTGCCGCTAACCATTCGGTCTCACAGCTTCGCCGCAAGGTCTGCAATAAGTCATCCCACGGGGCCAGACCCGCCGCCAGGATGATTTTTTCTAGTTGCCTGTGGCGATTGTGTTTGCTGAGGGTAATCAGCTTTTTCTGACCCTCTGGCGCAATTTCAAACGCTTGTTCCAAGAGGGGCATTAGCCGCGGGCAGATTGGCACCGTCCGCCATTGCTTTGTTTTTTGACCGTAGACGGTTAAGACGCGGTCGGCCCAATTCACCCGGTCCCATGTAAGGGCGTTGGGTTCCCGGCTCCGTAGACCCGCAAACCGCCACAACCCAAAGAGCAGTCGCCATTGCAGACCTGGGCAGGCATCGACGATTTTGGACGCGTCTTTGGGTTCCAAGTAAAACATGTTCTCCGCGGCAATGGCGGATGATTTTAATTTTGAAAACGGGTTGCGGCTAATAAGTTCCCGGTTCACCGCGTCGTTAAACATGGCTTTGGCGTTGCGGCAATGCAGGCGTGCGGTTGCTTCGCTGAGAGTTTTCGGCTTGCCATTGCGGCCCTGCCCGGGCTGTTGCAAGAGCCACGCCCGCCAGCTTTTGGCCGCATCGGGGGTAATCTCATCGATCCTAAGTTTGTCGCCGAAATACTTGGTCAACTGGTAGGCGGTTGTTTTGAGACGATACACGCTACTGGCTTCAAGTTCCCCGCTCCGCTCCGCGATATAGCGGTCCAGCCATGCGGTCATATTAGGGGCACTATGAGGGGCTTCACGCGGTTCACAAAGACCCTTGGCGGAAAGTTTGTTATGCAATTCCAGGTCCAGACCCGCTAGCCATGCCGCCAATTGTGGCCTGTGGGGTTGATTTAGCTTACGGTCGGAAATTAGCTGCTTGACCCGCTCGCAAATCTCTTTGGCATCCTCCTGGGTAATCACACCCAAGGGGATACGGACTTCGCGGCCATCGTCATAGTATTTGATCCCCTTAGGGGGGCATTTAGCTTTGCCAACTCTGTAGATCGATGCCATTGTTACTTGCTCCGTTTTTTCGTGGGGGTCACTAACTTAATTTCAAAGTGTTCAAACAACTTGTCCGCGGTCTCTAAACTCATACCCCGCTCGCCGGTCATGAAGCGTGACAAAATATCCTGGGTCACGCCCGTTTGCTTCCAAATGGAATAACGAGTCTGACCACTCGCCTGAATGACCTGTCGCAACTGATCGGTAAGTTTGTGACTTGATCCCATAACCAAATTTTATGACCTAGTTGGTAGCGAGTCAAGCACATGCGTTCACCTGCCTTTTTTATTGGGGGATCATCCCCCCCAAATCCCGCGATTGCGAAATTTGCGTTCTGTGGGGCAGTTGTATGGTTGGTACTAAGTATCGCGTTCATGGTTGAAACGAGTTCCTGGGGCATCCTGTGCGGTCGGAATTTTTGGTCAAAACGGCAATTCATGCGGATCAGCTTCCCGGCCACGATATTGCTTTGCCTCCTCCATAAACTTGGCAATCCCTTGCCGGTCGGCGGCGGTCGGTTCCCGTTGGGGGATAGCCACGAATGTATACTCGGCGGCCACCTGCTGGCGGGTCGGTTCGGGGAATAGTTCTAGCTGAATCTCCCGCAGTCGCGGCTTGCGTTTGGTTGTTGGCATGTTAAAACCCCAATTCTGGATCGACGGGGATAAAATCGGGATCGCCGATGCCACCAGAGAGAGGGTGTTTTTTATCGTCCAGATCGTCCAGATCGTCCAATAACCCGTTATTTGCGGGGTCTAAGCTTTGGACGATGTTTTCCCCGGATCGTCCAAGATCGTCCAACTTATCGTCCAAGAATTGGGGATACCCCTCCCGCACATTGGACGATTGGACGCATTGGACGATGTTTTGCGCTACATCTCTGGTCAAGGTCAACAGCCGCCGCCGCTGGACGGTGTTTTCCCTTGCCACTGTCACCCGCAATCCCTGAGTAGCTAGCGCGGGGA